>NZ_JBDUCX010000116.1:0-19852 GCF_040003245.1 Chthoniobacter sp. | reverse complement strand
CTCGTCCCCAGCCAGCGAGGCCGTGACGAGGACACCATCGGTAGGCGGGACTAGGTCAGCCATCGACGGCGTCTTAGCGTCCGCCAAGGGTAAAGGCAATGCAGTCCAGGAAATAGCGAGCGAACTCATCGGTCAGGAAAGGCGCCGCTCGGGAGCAAAAAGGGTCAAAAGCGGCATTCATCATCCCCAGCAGACGCGGCGAGGTGGTGGAAGGTTACATTCGCGGGCGAAACCGAGGGCTCTTTGCCTTGGGACCAAAGACTACTGCTTTCGTGTCAGGACGATCAGGTACTGACCGGCCGCGTAATTGGTGCGCAAGATCGTTGGGCGCGGCCTGCTGGCATCACTGGAACACCACTTGAGCGTGTTGCCTTCCAGCGTGAAAATGCCTTGGTAAACTTTGCCCCGATAGATGCCGCCGGTTCCAGTGCCGTCGATTTGCTGGAGTTTGCCGTTGCTTCCAGAAATACGGTAAGTGCCTTCACCGATATTGCCTGCGCCGCCGGAAGTGATTTTGTCCGGGGTGATGGTGAGGCTCACGTTCATTCGGCGCTGGCCCGGCCTGGTGTCGTCGCCTTCGCTGACGAAGCCTTCCCAAGTACCGAGCAGTTGCTGTTTGTCGGAGCCGCCCGTGGCGGCCGGGTTCGGAGTAGCGCCTTTATTGGCCCAGCCGGGAAAGGGCGATGGCGTTGGCGATTGCGCGAGTCCGCTGTGATGGAGGAGCGCAAGCAAAGCGCAGGAAAGGAGCATTTTCATGGCGTCGATCTGGGGGAGCATGGAGCGCACACGCATCATACCGGTGTGACGCTGCGGCCGCAAGATGCGGCGCGTGCTAATGACCCGGCGGTGTTTACTCGGCGGCGACGTGCGCGCCTTTGGCGGCGACGGAGCGTTTCATGAAGAAGACGAGCCCGACGAGCGCGACGGAAATGACGGCGAAAAGCACGAAGGTATCGAAGTAGGCGAAGGACGAAGATTGCTGCTGGCGGAGGTTTTCGAGCGACTGGAGCGCCATCTGGCGGGCGGCCACGGGATCGCCGTTGAACTGCAGGAAGTTAGACTGGGCTTGGTCGAGGAAGTTGTTCGCCGCAGGATTCAGGCTATCGAGATTCTCACCCAGGCGCAGGCTGTGGAATTGATCGCGGCGTTCGTGAATGGTCTGCGCCACGGAAGTGCCCACACTGCCCCCTTCGTTGCGCAGCAAGGCGAGGAGGCCGACCGCGGCGCCGCGCAATTGGGGCGGGATGTGCTGAAAGGCCGCGACGTTGAGTGGGGCGAAAATCATCGAAAGGCCCATGATGAAAACGATGCGCGACCAGACGACATCCCACGGGCTGATATCGAGGGTGAAACGCGACATCCAGTAGTTGCCGATCCCCAATACCAGCAGGCCGGTGGCGATGAGGTAGCGCGCATCCACGCCGCGTCCGAGCAGCAGTCCGACGACAAAGAGCATGAGCACCGCCCCGATGCCGGCGGGCGAAAGGACCAGCCCGGAGGTGGTGGCATCGTAACCGAAAAGGGACTGCAGGAGGGCGGGCAGGGAGGTGGTATTGGCGTAGAGCGAAGCGAACGCGCAAAAGATGATCACGCAGCACCAGCGGAAGTTGCGATCCGCGAGTGTGCGGAAATTGATGAGCGGGTTCGCGATCTTCATCTCCCGCCAGATCAATCCACCGAGGGCGAGAACGAAGAAGGAGCTCAGGGTCTGCACGCGCAGGAACGGATCGCCGAACCAGTCCCACTCCTGGCCTTTGCTGAGCACGATCTCCCAAGTCACCATGGTCACGCTCAACAGGCAGAGGCCGAGCGTGTCGAAGGCCGCGCCCTTTTTGCGCGCGTTGAGTTGCGCGGTCTTCAAGTAGGGCGGGTCATGCACCAGCTTGCTGCACATCCACAAGGCGAAGCCGCCGACGGGGAGATTGAGATAGAAGATCCAGCGCCAGCCGTAATTGTCCGTGATATAACCGCCGAGAGTGGGCCCGACGACGGGGGCCAGCAACGCAGCGATGCCGAAGAGGGTTTGAGCCGCGCCTTGTTTTTCCGGAGGGAACGCGTCGAGGAGCACGCCCTGGCTGGAGGGTTGCAACCCGCCACCGGCGAGGCCTTGCAGCACGCGAGAGGCGATGAGCATGCCCAGGCTGGTGGCCATGCCGCACAAGGCCGAAGCAAGCGTGAATATCGCGATGGAGAGCAGGAAGTAATTCCGCCGCCCGAGCCGCACGGCCAGCCACCCGGACATCGGCAGAATGATCGCATTCGCCGCGAGATAGCTCGTGATGACCCATTCACTATCGGTCGCGGGGGCCGACAAGCCGCCGGCCATGTAGCGCAGCGCCACGTTGGCAATGGTGGTATCCAGCACCTCCATGAAGGTCGGGATGACGACGGCGAGCGCGATCAGCCAGGGACTGATCGTGCGCCGCTCCGCGGGCAGGACCGCGGCGGTACTCGCGGATAGAGTCGCCGCGCTCACGGTTTCGCCGGGGTGGTGGTCGGGGAAAGATAAGGTTGCAGGAACTGGCCGGCGTTGGGGCCCGTGGGCGCATCCTTGATGTGCACCACCGGCTCCACCGAGATCCCGACGAAAAGCGGATCGGTATCGGGATGGTAATCGAGCAGGTCGATGCGGACGGGCAGGCGTTGCACGACCTTCACAAAATTACCTGTGGCATTCTCCGCGGGCAGCAGCGAAAGCGTCGAACCGGTGCCCATGGTGAAACCGGAAATGCGGCCCTTGAAAGTCTGGTGCTTGCCATACATGTCCGCGTGCAGATCCACCGGTAGGCCGATGCGCAATTGCGAGAGCTGCGTTTCCTTGAAGTTCGCGTCGATCCAAATCTCGGTCAGCGAGCGGACGGCCATGAGGCTTTGCCCGGCCTGCACGTTGTTGCCAGGGTTGACGTTCCGGCGCGTGACCACACCGTCGATCTCGGAGACGATGTCGCAGTAGCGCAGATTGAGTTGGGCCTCATCGAGGTCGTGCTGGGCCTGCAAAAGCTTCGCCTGCGCTTGCTTGAAGGCCGGGGCCTCCTTCATCACCGTCGCGTAAATCTGATCGATATCTCCGCTCGGGTCGCGCTTGTAGAATTCGTCGATCGTTTCCTTCGGCGTGAGTTTGTACGACGAAGGGAAGATACCGATTTGGGCCGCATTCTGGAGCAGATTCGCCTGCGCCTCGCGGACGGAGGAGAAGATCTGGCCGATGTCGGCGGGCACATCGGTCAAGTTCTTGCCATCCTCGGGTTTGGCGGGCAGGCCCAGGGCCACGCGGGTCTGGATGACATTTTCCGTGGCCTGGCTCACCTCCGCTTGCGTCCCGTCCAGGGTGTTCTTGCGCTGGTCAAATTCCTCGTGGCTGGCCACTTTGGTAGCGAGCAATTGCTTGTAACGATCAAACTCCTGCTGGGCCAGCACGAGGGACGCTTTGCTCTTCGCCAGCGCGGCCGCGTTGGCGCGCAGCAAGGCCACTTTGTTTTCCACATCCTCGATGGTGTGCTGAAGCTTGTACCGCGCGCTGCGGGCCTGCGCGACCTGCCCGCGCACGCTGGCTTGAGCCACCACGAGGTCAGCATTCGCGGCCTCCAGGGCTGCTTGCTTGATCGCGACCTGCACCTGATATGGCTCCTTGTCGAGGACGACCAGCACGTCGCCCTTGCGCACGCGATTGTTGTCATCCACCAGCACCTGCGCCACCTGGCCGGCGACCCGCGGCGCCACGAAGGTGACGTGGCTGTTCACATAAGCATCGTCGGTGGATTCAGTGATCAGCGCTTCGTGGATCTTGCGCGCGGCGATCGCGAGAACGAGCAGCGCCACGACGATGATACCGATCGTGCGCAGTGGGCTGTTCGGCTTGGCTAAGGATGCGCCCGCTTCGGGTGCGGGCGTGGATGGATTGGGAGTGGAGATGGCGTCGCCCTCCCCAGGCTTGGAAGTTGCAGCGGTGTCCATATGGAATGCGTATCTGGTGCGATATTGGAGCATGTCGCGCTCAATCAGACACGTGCATTCGCGGGACGCCCCGGCGCCGGATGCATGATTTTACGTATCCAATCGATAGCCAAGGCCGTGCACCGTAAGGAGATGCGCCGGTTCGCCGGGCGTGGCCTCGATTTTCTGCCGCAACTTGACCACGAGTTGATCGAGCGTGCGCGTGGTCCCGTAGTATTCGATGCCCCATACTTCGGTGAGGATGGTCTCGCGCGAAACGGCATTGCCCCGCTCGCGATGGAGGATGGCGAGGACCTTGAGTTCGCGTGGGGTCAACTCGAAGGCTTCCTTCCCGCGCGTGCCACGGAGCGCGCGGCAATCGACCTTCACCTTCCCGAAAGTGATTTCTTCCGGGACATCGGCAGTCACCGCACCCGGCGTGGCTCGGCGGAGCAAGGCCTGCACGCGAGCGAGGAGCTCGCGCAACGAGAAAGGCTTGGTGACGTAATCGTCGGCACCGAGTTCGAGGCCCACGACTTTGTCGATCTCCTGGCCTTTCGCAGAGAGCATCAGGATGGGCGTGCGGTTTTTCTCCGCGCGCAACTCGCGGCAAAGGTCGAACCCGCTCTTGCCCGGCAGCATGACATCGAGAATGACGAGGTCGGGCCGCCGCTGGCGGATGATCGGCAGCGCCTGCGCGCCATCGCGGCAATCGGTGACTTCGTACCCTTCGCCACGCAGCGCGTCGCATAGGCCGAGGCGGATGTGAGCGTCGTCTTCCACGACGAGGAGATGTTTTTTCATACGGTCTTGGGAGCGGCCGCCAGTGGCATGCGCAGGGTGAAGTTGCTGCCGCCGCCCGGACGCGGCTGGTAAAGGATCTCACCGCCGTGCTCGCGGGCGAGTTGCTGCGCGAGCGTGAGGCCGAGCCCGCTGCCCTGGATGCCGCTGCTCAGCGAATCGTGCGCGCGATAGAACGACTCGAAAATCTTGCGCTCGTCGCCGGATGGCACGCCGACTCCGCGGTCGAGTACGCTCACGCAGGCGTAGCCGCCATCCACGTAGCTATGCAGTTCCACTTCCTTTTTCTCGCCCGCATACTTCTCCGCGTTGGAGAGGAGATTGACGAGAATTTGCGCCAGCGCGTCTTCATCGCCGACGACGGGGTAAGGCCCCGGCGCCGCCTGCCAGCGCGTGGCGAAGCCGCTCTCCTGCAAGTGCAACTCGTGCCCTTCCCACGCGCGCTCGACGACCGCGTGCAGGTCGAGCGGCTTCTTGTCGAACTGCTTCTGGTTCCGTTCGAGCCGCGCAAAATCGAGCACGTTGTTGATCAGGCGCGTGAGCCGCTCCGCCTCGACCATGATGATGCGGAGATACTGCGGATATTTCGCCGTGCTTTCGCCGCGCCCATTCTGCATCAGCTCCGCAAACATGCGGATCGAAGTGAGCGGCGTCTTCAGTTCGTGCGAAACATTGGAAACGAAATCCGTCTTCTGCTGCGCGAGCGCGAGCTGGCGGCGCGCATCCGCGACGACCAGCCAGCCGCCGCAAGCGATCACCGCCAGCGCGCCGGCGATGAGAAACAGGACCGTGCGGCGCACGAGTTGCGCCGATTCGCGGAGCTGCTCCGGGCGCTGGAGATAAAGCGCCGCCTCCCAGTGCGGCAGCGCCTCGCCGATCTCGGAGGCGACGAAAGGATGTTTCCAGTCGCGATCCTTCGCGCCCACCGGCTGCGTGACGACCGGTCGCGCCTTGTCATCGAGCAAGGCGAGCACGAATTCCGCGGGCCGATCCCGGGAGCTGAGGTCGTAGTTGTCTGCGCCGTTCGAGATGGGCAGCACCTCGGGCCACAGATCGCGCAAGTCGCCGGCCTCGATGAGGCAGCCGAACAGCAGGTTCGGCGCTTGCGCGGGCCGCAGCCAGAAGATGATGTTCAACTGGTTCTCCACGAACCGCGTCACCACGCCTTCATTGGATTCGGTGGTCAGCGCGCGAAAATCCGTGGTGGTCGTGGTCAGTTGCGAAATCGCCGCCTGCTTATTGTCCTCGAGCAGACGCTGCGGCGCGACATTGCGCAGGACGGCTTCTTTCTGCGCCTGCTCCATCTGATCCTGTTTGCGCGCGTCCGCCACGGTGGTGTCCTTGCCTTCCGGCACGGGAGTGGCGGTTGGCGCCGGGGCGGCGGCGGCGCCGGGATTTGCCGCCTGGCTTTTATCCTCAGCTTGGTCGCGTTGCGCATTCGGGGGTGGGAGCGCTTTCGATGCCGCCTGCGCTTGTTTGGCCTGCGCGCCTTCCTGGCTCTGTTGGGGCACAGCCGCGTTCTTTGGCAACGGGGCGGCTTTTTGCGATTCGGCGACCGCTCCGTTCGAGTTGAAGTTCGCATTGAAGCTGCCTTGGGAGTTCGACGCGAGGTCCTGGCCGGTTTTCATTTTGCGGAACTGCTCCGGCTTGGCCAGTTCATCGCCCGAAACCCAGTAGACCGTCGCCGGTGTCGTACCCGCGAGGAAAGAGCCGTTGCCGAGCAGGAATTTTTCCCAGGCTGGATTGCTCTTCGCCCGTTGCGGCAACGGCGCGCAGATGGTACCGGTGGTCCCGATGGAGAAGCCAATCGCCTTGCGCGGCCACGCCCTGGCCAGCTCGGTGGAGAAGTTATTGGCCAGCGTCTGCGGGTCGGCCTTGGCCAGCAATTGCCGCACGGTTTCGTTGAAGGCGCGTCGCTGGTCGTCGATCAGCGACCGGGCGGCGACGGCGGCGATCTCCGCTTCTTTTTGGTAGAGCGCCGCCGTCCGATTCTCGAGGATGATCTGCTGCTCATCGGCGCTGCGCAGCGCCAGCCATCCGAGCACGATGCTCGGCAGGAGCACCGCGAGGAGGAAGATCCAGATGCTCTTTTTCATCCGGCCTCCCGCCGACGAGGCACGCGGGAGCAGGGGATACAGCGCAGCGTTTTCATGAACGGGGTTGGTGGAGACTAACGCTTCTGGTTCTTATCCTGCCAGTTTTCATACTGGATTTGCTTGCGGCTCGATTTTCCCAGTTGGCCCTTGCTTTCCACCTCCGCGGCGGCGGCTTCGAGTTTGCGGTTTTCCTCGGCCACGCCGGGCAGTTGCGCGGGCGCCGGGGCGGCGGCATTGATGCTCGCCTGGCTGCGCAGCAGATCGGCGGCATCCTTGCTGCGTCCTTCATCGGCCAGGCGCACGGCCTTTTCCTTGACCAGGCAATTGTTCAAGATGGCCACGCCCTTCGCCACGTCGGGCCGCAGACTGTCCTCGGATTTCCGTTCCTCGTCGGTGAAGGAGATGCGCGCGTTCTGCTGCTGCGGCGCCGCCTTGGCTCCTTCCGTTGCCTCGTATTTCAAGTCGACCATGGCCACGTCGAGCGGCTCGCTCACCGCCTTCTCCACCACGCAGCGGGCCAGGAAGCGGCGTTTGTCGCCGCCGAAGTATTCCGGAAATTGGATCTGCACCGTATGCCCGGAGCAGTCGATTTCCGGACGCCCGATGATCTCCCGCAAGCGCACGCCCTCCGGCACGGTGATACGGATGATGATGCCGCGCGCCACGATCGAGCGTGTCGCGCCGAGTTCCTGCGCGAAGATGGAGGGCAGCTTCTCCGCGTCCTTCACGTAGTAATAGTTGGCCTCGCTTGCCTCGGCGAGGGCCGTCATCAAGTCTTCGTTGTAATCGTCGCCCAGGCCGATGGTGCTCACGGAGACTCCGTCGCGGCGCAAGTCGCGCCCGAGCGTGGCGAGATCGGTGGGGCGGCTCGGACCCACGTTGGCGAGACCGTCGGAAAGCAGGATCACCCGATTGACGCGCTCCTTGTCGAAGTTCCGGCGCAGTTGCTCCGCGCCCAGTTTCACCCCGGCGTAGATCGCCGTGCCGCCCCGCGGGCCGATGTGATTGACCCGTTCCTTCAGCGCGTCGCGATGGCGCTCGTCGCCCACGCGGTCTGGCGGAATGAGCAACTCGGTTTCGTTGTCGAAAATGACGAGCGAGAAATAATCGTCGCTAGCCAGTTGATCGATGGCGAGGCAGGCCGCCTGGCGCGCTTTCTCGATCTTCGGTCCTTGCATCGAGCCGCTGCGATCGAGCACCACCGCCAGGTTCATCGGCGTGTGGTGCGAGGAGTCGGGTTTGCGGCCGTCGATGTCGATTTGCACCACGACTTCGCGCGGGCCGTGGCTATAGAGGAGGTCGCGCTCTGGCGTGACGCGCAGCGTGAGATCGGTGGGGGAGGCGGCGCTGGCGGTCAAGGCCAGCAAGCCTCCGAGGAGGGTGAGGAGTGATATCTTATGCATGCCCGCAACCTAGGCGGGCCGGGCGCAAGAGGTGTCAGAGCCCCGTGCGGAGTTTGTCAAAAAGATGTCAGAGCCGCGGCGTCGGAAAGCCGGGGCGGCTACTTCTTTTTCCGGTCGAGCCCGCTCGGGCCCACGAGCGGATTGGCGTATTTGTCCGGAGTGCCGTGCCCTTTGGGTGTGGCGGACAGCGGATTGACGTACGGTGTCGGTTTGGCTTTCGCATCGCCTTTCCACATCCAGTCGCCGGACTTGGGTGCCGCTTTGGCCAGCGGAGTGGCGCCCGGTCTGGACACCGACTTGGCGTCCGTGTCCTCTTCTTCCTTTTTATCGCAACCGGCAAAGGCAATGACGACCAGGAGATAGAGAGGCAGTTTTTTCATGGAGCAGGATGGGAGATGGAAGTCCGAAGCCACTCAAAATAACAGGCGGAAAGCGGCGCGCACTCGGTTATTTGCATCATCACCCCGTCGCCGCCTGGCACCGCCGCGGCGACCGCGTGTCCTGGTTCGAGCCCCAGCCTTTCGTGGAACTGCCAGGCCGATCCCGCCGTGACCCGCAGAAACTCCAGCGCCGCGCCCGGCAGCCACACGCCGACATCGCGGAAGGTCTCACTGCGATGCAAGTTCACCAGCACGAGAAACCGCTGATCGCTCGCGGCATCGTAACGCAGGAACGCATAGAGCCAATGGCCGCTCGCTCCCTCGTCGGGCCGGCGGCCATAGCGCGGATTCCCGACGTTCGCCGAGTTCAGGGCGAAGAACTCTCCGTGACGAAACGCGGGCTCATTCACCAGCGCCAGCAGTCGTGCGTAGAAGGCGCGCAGCGCGGCTTGTTCCGGGGACAGGCGCCCGCCGTCGTAGCGGTGATCGTTCACCCATTTCGCGAGTTCCGGCATCGACCAGTAATCGAAGATCGTGGTCCGGGCATCATCCGCGCCGAAGCCCTCCGCGCCCTGCGCCGGCTCGCCCACTTCCTGGCCGCTGTAGAGCAGCACGGGCCCGCGGGAGAGACCGAAGAGGATGGCCGATACCGGCCGCCCCACCTGCATCCCGATGCCGCCCCACTGGCCGGCGCCCGCCAGCCGCACTTCGTCGTGATTTTCCGCGTAGCGCAGCGAGTGCGTGAAGAGCGTGCCGTCGCCCGTGATGGCATCGAGATCGTTGGCCCACTTCGGCCCGTCGTAGATGTCCTTGAGGATTTTGTAGGCGGGATCGTCGTAAACCGCATCGAAGCCCGCGGAGAGCAAATCGTGCAGGACGTTGCCGCGGCCGACTTTCATCGGGTCGTTGTCGTACGCTTCGCCGACGAGAAAAACCTCCGGGTGCCGGGTGCGGGCGCGCGCCACCACCCATTGCCAGAATTCCGGCGGCACCATGTGCGCCATGTCGCAGCGAAAGCCGTCGATGCCCATGCCCTGCCAGTAGGCGAGGACGGCGTCCATCTTCAGCCACGTGTCCGGCACCGGCTTGTGCGGTTCTTCCGCCGTCGGATATTCCCGCGCGCCAGTGGTGAAATCGTAGCCGTAGTTGAGTTTCACGGTTTCGTACCAATCCCAAATTCCCGGCGTCCACGTGACGGCGTTGTTGCCCGTCACCCGGCCATGATCGCGCTCGCCGTCGAAGCGCCCGTCACATCCTCCCAGCACGCGGCAGGTGGTGCTGATCGCGCGGCCGTCGGCAAAGGTCGGCAGCCGCAGCGGAGGCCCGCCGCCCGGTGAATCCGCCTGGAGGTAGTAGAAATTGTTGCGCGGATCGAAGAACCGGGCGCGATCGTCGTGCCCGCCGAAATTCAGCTCGGGACGCCCGCGCGAGGAGTAGCATCGCGCCACATGATTCGCCACGAAATCGATGATGACGCGCAAGCCGGCAGCGTGAACCCGCTCGACCAGCGCCTGGAATTCCTCCAGACGTCGCGCGGAATCCAGCGCGTAGTCCGGACACACGTCGAAGAAATCGGTGATGGCAAACGGACTGCCGGCCAGCCCCTTGAGCAAATCGGGATCGTCGGCTGGCAGACCCACCGCGGAATAATCCGTGGCGGTGGCATGGCGCAGCACACCGGTGAGCCAGAGATGGGTAAAGCCCATCGCCCGGAGCGAGGCCAGCGCCGCGTCGTTGAGCTCGGTAAATTTGCCCACGCCGTTTTCCGCGAGCGTGCCATTGCTGCGGCGGGTCTCGTTGCGATTGCCGAAAAGACGGGGAAGAAGCTGGTAAATGCGGACGCGGTCCATGGGAGAAGGGGATCGAACATCCAACATCCAACATCCAACACCCAATATTGCCAGCGACTGCGGCGCATTTTCTGTAATTGGATGTTGGATGTTGGGTGTTGGATGTTGGATGTTGGCTCCGTGAGCCAATTTCTCTGCATCGGTCACCGCGGCGCGGGTGGGCACGAGCCGGAGAATACCTTGCGCTCCATCCGCCGGGCGCTGGAGCTCGGGGCGCATGGGGTGGAGATCGATGTGCGACTCGTGCACGGCGAATTGCTCGTCATGCACGATGCCAAGCTCGACCGCACGACCAATGGCCACGGCTATCTCATCCGCAAATCGCTGACCGCTTTGCGCGCCCTCGATGCCGGCCAGGGTGAACGCATCCCGACGCTGCGCGAAGTCTTCCAGACGGTGAACCGCCGGGCGTTCATCAACATCGAACTCAAGGGCCGCAAGACCGCCGCACCGGTCTGCGCCTTGATTCACGAATTCGTCTACACGCATGGCTGGCAGTATGCCGATTTCCTCGTCTCTTCCTTCCATCGCACCGAACTGCGCGCCGTCCCCGATCCGCAAGTTCCCATCGGCCTGCTGCTCACGCGCCCCACGCGGCTCTATGGCCTCAGCGCGCGGCGCGTGCGGGCCTGCGCGGTACATCCCGCCGTGCGTTACGTGACCGCGCGTTTTGTGGCCGATGCCCATCGCCGCGGCCTGCGTGTGTTTCCCTACACCGCCAACGAACCTGCCGAAATCGCCCGCCTGCGCGACCTCGGCGTCGATGGTGTCTTCACCGATTTCCCCGAGCGCGCTGTAGGCGCGTGAGTCGTCGGAGCGCTCGTATCTACAGACCCGCCCTCCGCAGAAATGCGGGGTTTTTTCGGCTCGCCAGCATGGAAAATGCCTATACCATCCGCATATGCGACCCCTGCTCACCCGGGTTCTCCCGCTGGCGATGTGCCTCTTCATCGTCGGTTGCTCGACCCGGCCCCTGCCGAAATATCAGCGCCCCATCGCCCGCACCCAATTGCAGCGCGTGCGCACCACGGCCTACACCGATACGGAAAGCGATCACGTCCAGTACTCGAATCACAACGCCCTCGGCGGCACCCTGCAATGCGGGGCGATTCACAGCGCGGCGGCCGATTGGTCGCGCTGGCCCGCCGGCACCATCTTCCGCATCCGCGAGACCGGCGAACTCTATCGCGTCGACGACTACGGCTGGGCGCTCTCCGGCACCAACACCATCGACCTCTACAAGCCCTCCCGTTCCGCGATGAATGCCTGGGGCGTGCGCGGCGTGACCATCGAGAATCTCCAGTGGGGCGATCCCAGGCAAAGCCTCAGCGTGCTGCGCCCGCGTTCCCACTTCCGGCATGTGCAACGCATGATCCAGGAACTCGAGGACCGCATGGAGGAACTCGTCCAACCTGTCCCCGCGATGGGCTCGTCGCCCGGCCCAGTGCTGATCGCGGCGACCTCCACCCCTGCGCTTTCCGCCGCGCCGACGCCGATCCCGGTGTCCCGTCCGATCGTCATGGCCTCCGCGCCCGCGCCGCAAAATGCACCGCGCGCCATCCCGGTGACCAACAGCAGCCGCGCAAATCAAATCGCGCGCGATCCCTTCTACGCGACCGGCGCCTCACGCTGAGGTCGGAGCAAGATTGACCGTGGCAGTAGGTCGCCCGGAGGGCGTCGAAAAAAACGACCGTCATACTGAGCTTGCGAAGCACCTCTGATTTCTGCCTTGCCTCACCCGCAATGGAGTGGACTACGCGGGGCTTCTCTCTGCTGCCCTCGCGATATCAGGGATTTGCCCCATTTCTTCCGCGGGCTGTCTCGCTGCGCTTGGCTTTCGCATGCTCAGGATGACAGGAGTAGTGCAGCCGCGGCGCTCAGTTCACAATCCGAAACGCACTGCGCGGCACGACGATCGCCTCCGGCAGGCCGAGCGCCGTGAGCGTCACGTGCTCCTCGTCATCCGCCGGGGTGAGGGTGACATCCGTGCGGTCGCCGGGGCGGAAGACCACGGCCAGGGTGCTGCCGGGTTCCAATTCTGCCATGCCGTGATCCGCATCCTCGAAATCGCTAAGCCATTCGACGGTTACATTCATAAATAAACAGGGTAACTGACTGACGGAACATCGGCCCGATCTATTCAGGACGCAAGTGGCCGTGACCGTCCTCCCGGCGGGCGGGCGATGCCAGCCTTACCTCCGGTTCCCTTCAAACGTCACGGCGTCCAGTTGATAGATAGAGCCATTGGTCAGCACATTCCCCCGGACCCAGTTGTCTTTGCCCCCATCGATCTTGAGGGAAACGGTGTGGATCTTGCCGACCTCGTCCTGATGCGGGCGGTCGTCGCCGATCACGCAGTCGCTCACCCGGCAGCGGGTGCAGTTCTTCATCCACAGACCGTAGCCGTCGTAATCGAGGATGCTCAGGTCGGTGAGCGTGCAGCGGTCACAGTTCTCCAGCAAGACCGCCGCTTCCTTTTTCCACACCCCCTTCACCAGGAAACCGCTCAGCTTGCAGTCGGCGCAATTACGGAAGACGAGACCGTTGAGGTCCTTCGCCCAGTTGCCGTTGACGACGTAGCGCGGGTTGCGGTCGAAGTCGTTCGGGCCCACGACGATCGCCTGGCTGTCCTCGATGAGCAGGTCGTGCTCGAAGCCTTCCCAAAATGTATTGCCGGTGATGCTCACGCCGCGCGCGTGCTGCAGATGCACATTGATCTGCACGTCGCTCATCGCATTGCCGATGATGGCGATGTGGCCTTCCTGCGTCTCCGTCGCGTTCTTCGTCGAGGTGATGCCTTTGCCGATCACGCGGATATTCGCGCTGCCGGGCGACTTGTTGTTGTGCTGCAAGGTGCAGCCGATGATCGTCACTTCGTCGGTGCTGCCGTCGGTGCAATCGATGAGGACGTTCGCTGTCGGGGGCGCGTCGGCCTTCATGTTGCTTTCGATGTCGCAAGTGCCGATCTGCACGTTGCGCACTTCGCCGCCGCGCGTCACCACCCCGCCGCCGGCGTTATAGCTGATGTGGCAGCCCACGATGTTCGACTGGTGCAGGTTCACGTGATCGTAAAGGATGCCGCAGCCGCTGTTGTGATAGAGATGACAGGCGGAGATGAGGATGTTGCGATCGCGCTTCGTGAGCCGGATCGCGTGGCGCAAATCATGAATGACCGTCTCGGTGACCGTGAGCTGCATCGTGCCCGTAGCCTCGATGCCATCGGCCTCCTTGTTGCCCTCGGCCGCCGTAATCTCCAGCCCGCGCACCAGGGGCGTGCGCTGCCTTTCCCAGACGTTCGGCTTGATCGTCCCCGGATCGGCCGAGCCTTCATGCGTGCCCACGAAATGAAACGCCGGCCCCGCGCCCGCCATCACGACCTTCGCTGTGCCATCCGCGATCAGCGAAGTGAAGCCCACCTTGTCCAGATCGATGGTGACCGTCCCCGAGAGCCGATACACCCCCTTCGGAAACACCACGCCGCCGACCCCGCTATCCACCGCCTTTTGAATCGCCGCCGTATCATCCGCCTTCCCATCCCCCACCGCCCCGAAGTCACGGACGGTCTTGGGTAGGATGTCAGCGGAGAAGCTGGAGATGGGCGCCAATATAACCAAAGCGACGATGGTGACGAGGGAGGGCATTGACTTCATGGGTTGGGGGGAGTTTGAAAAGCTGCGCTGATCACTGACCGGCCCGTGCAGCACAGGTGAAGTCTGCATTTTCAGCGTTCGGCGACAATGGATAAAACGCCCTTTCGCGGACCACCGCCCGTTGCCGCAGAAGACAAGGCGGAAGGCCCCCGTGTTGTCCTCTCCACGTTCAGGTTTACTTTCGCGGGTGGACCTGCCAAATCATGCGTGACATAGCGCGCCCAGTCGCGTTCCTCACTCGCTTCGAGGCTGTTTCCGGCTGAAAGACGCTTGATACGAGGCAGCTTGGTTGGCGGGGACAAATCATGGAGTGGGTGGACCTTGGTCGGGACGCCCGAACGGATATATGAGAGGAGGCACCTGCCAGTAGTTGCAAGGCCCTGAACTCAAGAAGCTGCGGCGCGTGCTTATTTTTCGTTCCCGCTGGCCTAAAGCTCGCGGGTTGGCTGCTCACTTCCTACTATTTCCGGGTTGGCTGCTTATTTATGAGGACTTCACATTGGAGTATCCAAATACCTGATCCGCGCGGAGCGATACTCGATATTGAGTCGATCGCAGCGATCTGAAAACGTTTCGAAGTTGGAGTTTCTGAGCTCTTGTCCCAATTCCCATGTTGAATCACATTCTGAGCAAATCAGAAACGGCATGTCAGACATATTTTCAAACACCGCCCTCGTGATGTATTGTTCGTGGCAAACAGGACAGGGGTGCATAGTCAGTGAATAGGATGAGCAGTGAGGATTTCAGCAGAACCAGCGCGTCGCATCACCAGAAAAATCTTCTGTTGACCATCTGTGCCGATCACGCGTCCCATTGGAACGACCCATTGATTAGCTATTTCAAATCCTTGATCATTCAGTGGATGGACTTTAGCAGTGCTGCTCCAGGCCTCATCTAGCAATTGAAAGAGTTCGTCTCGAGCTCCGGTAAAAACGGAATGCGTAATGCCGGGTCCGACTTTGTAATCCACGACGGTGTGCGCAAGCACATGCATAATCCGGTGTCCTTCTTTGGTGTTGGAGGCGCTCCCATAGATGAGTCCCGCTGGAGAACTCCACGCAATGCGATCGGCGGCCGCCGGTGTCAGCTTGTATCCTTGCTTCGAAACAGAAAATAGTTCGAGGATTTTGGCCAATCCTTCACTATCCACCGCCGAAGTTGGAGTCGCCTTGCAGACATTGATCAGCCTCACGAAGGAATCGTTCGTGGGAAATTGGGGGTCAGGCGACATTTTATGACTGGCTGTCAAGATTGGTCGCCTGACCCCTATTTCCCTGCTCATCTCCCGCTTTCAGCCTGTGATCGAATGCCAATTCGCCGCCAGCGCTCCAGCAATCGCCAAGGCAACCATTAAGACGAAGATTCCAGCGAGCACGACATTGCCAGTTCGCCAAGCAATGAAAGCAATGCAAGGCAGTGCAGCCATGTAACCGATCCGCGCGCCCGCCGCGATCGATCCCGATAGAAGACCTCCAATTTCCAAGAACGCGATCGACGGCACAAATACACAAAATAGCAGCATGAACGTTGCGAACAAAGCAACACCGTTAAGCACCAAATCGCGAGCGAGCCTTGTCGATTTCACAACTTGTCAGTCCAGCGCGGCCTTCAAGAACCCGTCTCGCGATGCCGCATCCTTGTGTAGATCAAATAGAAGTTTCACGCTGCCGCTGCCGAGATAGCGGATGCTTAGCGGCGGATACTTGAATGTTTTTTCTTCCCCATTCATTCGACGCTGGAAAGCCGTGATGTCGGCAGGATTCAATTCCTTATACGTCCCGCCTTTCTCGACGAATGCGAGCAATCCTCGCAGGCTGATTTTGTATAGTTGTTGAGTGGCAGCAATTCGCATAACTAATCCGGGTGCGGACGGCAGTTCTATTAAGTGGGTGAATGACACCGCTCCGAGCGAGCTTGCATCCCCCAACCCCGCTATCTCAAACGCGGCAAACATATTTTGACTAGGTTCAATTTTTGCAAGCTCAGCGCGATGCTCCGCCAGTCCCAAATCATCCCGACAGAGACGCTCCAATAATGCGCGGAGATCGATGCTTTGAGTATCGTTAGAGTCGATGATTGCTCGACTCCCTGCGGTGGCTGGTGGAAAGCGCACAAGGGCTTCAGAGAGACGGAACACGGCCAATCGACGCACCGAGTCAGCGAGAACCAAGTTTGAATAGCCCCCAGCGCTCTCCAAAGCCTCTGCAATCGAAAGGTAAGTCTTCGCCGCATCTTCCGGCTTTTGGCCGTCGGAAACAAAATCGCGCTTCACCTTCATGTGTAGCGCCTGAACGAGTCCAATGCCTTTAGTTGCCAGAGTCCGCTCTTTGTCGGCGAGCGTGTTTGCATACTGCTGAGAGCCAACATTTGGCCAAGGCTGCGGCGCGGCCTTGTTCATCTGGCTCGCGATTTCTGAGACGGACTTTTCCGCGAGCGACTTTTCCCATGTTCGCAGCTGCTCAACGGTTTGAGCTCCCGCCACGCAGGAGAGCATGGAGCAAATGAGGATCACAACGATTAAACGCAAGGCATTCATAAGCATTATTGGAGTATGGTGGTTCCTTCCATCTGCCGGCAGGCATTGTTCAGCATCTGGATCTCGACGGTATAAATGCGGCCAGCATTTCCAAGGGTATTGTATCCAGATTGTACTCGCGCTGCCTTTCGGACGAACTCCGGCCACTTTGGAGGCCCGTCGTAGTCAAAGTCGTAAAGGTCAGTGATTGTGCCAGTGATCGTGACCGATTCGATGGTATAACCGTCGCGGTGAACTTTGACCGTGACGTCGAAAGGACTGATGATTGTGTCGCCCAGCGCCAAAAAAAGGTCGGGATCAGACGCGTTAGCAAAGTTCACGCTCCCGCCCTCAAAGTGCCAGTCGAACGTCTCTACGACGTTACCCGGATCACCAAAACGCTGATGAACTTCGTCCTTCTTCGCAGAAATACGGTCTGCCAACAAAACGTAGATTGCGTGCGCGTTAGCCGCGTCATCAGCCATTTGGCTGGTCCGGCTGAATGTTGCATTGATTGTGGGACCGGGATTTCCAGGCGGCGGAAAGATTAGGCCCACGGCATGAGTCAGCCTGAAATCGCTTCTCGTCACCGTTGTTGCCGGGCCAGTTGCCCCGACCGGCGTTCCCGCGGTCAAAAACGCGTTCATGCAGCGGCTTGCTTCCGTTAATCCGCCCGGTGCCCAAATGTAGTCCGACAAATTGCTGAGTCCGAATGTGCCTGTGTTATTAGCGTTGTAGGTATCTCGAGATACGATCTTCACCTCGTATTCGTGGGCATCGGTTTTGGGCTGACCATTCGAGTCGTGGTGATTCCATTTATAAGACGGGCGAATGGTTGCTTCGGCTGAACTCAACTGCCCGTTGCCGTCTTGGTCATACCCTGCAACGAGGTTGTAGCTGTTCTCGTCGTCCGGGAAAACGGTATCCAAAACTACCGTGACGATTTCTCCATTCGCGTCGTAGGTCGAGCTGCCGTCTTCTGGCAAGTATCTGTTGCCAATCTTCGTCGCTAATCGCCAAAGGATTTTGTTCCGAAGCTCAGACGATCCTCCAACATCTACCTTCGCCTTTAGATGGCCTTTGAGATCGAAGTTACTGCTCTGGCAAGCACCCATCAGCAGGTATTGCCTCTCCTGGCCGCCTGTTTGATTCGGAAGGTAGTTCGCATCGGTTACTCCCGAGAGTTGATCAGACCAAAGCTTGGTAATCTCCACTGGGAGGAGGAGGAAGCCGTGAGCTTCCGGCGCGCTACCGGCGACGCTCGGATCCTGGAATGTTCCGTAGCCGACGATGACGCCTTGATCGTTCAAGTCCACGACACTCGTAAACGTCCAACCGGTCCCGCTTGGAATGAGATCCGTCAGAGCTTGAGGAGCATAATGAGATCGATCTGTCGTCAGCTCCCAGAGCGTCGGAACCTCTTGCAGATAGCCGAGAATCTGTTCGCTCAGGACAGGCGTGGTGTTTCCGTTGGCATCCACTGTCAGGCGCGTGGCATTGTTGATGGCCACGGGAACCCCGGTGCCGATGCCTGTTTCGCTACCCGCTCCGGTCCAAACGATCATGCTGCCCGGCTTGATTCCGACAACGGTGCCCGCTTCGCTGACGTCAACCGGATAGAAATCGACTACCTGGCCATCAACCATGTTGCTCACGGTTTCAGGCGTGAATCGCCAGTAGTTGTTCGACTGTTGCGGGGTGCCGGGGTCACCGCGCTGGCCGATGTATCTTCCATCTTTGTTCGCTCGTGAGATAGAGAACCATGGATTTATCCAGTTGCCGAGAATTGGCGGCAGGTCCGGATTGTTATCCGAGTCGGCGTTTGCACAAGAGCTCAACGCAGTGGAAGACGAACCAGTTGGACCTGGCCATTTGTAGGCATTGGAAAATGGCGACTCGGAGCTTTGCGCCCTATCGCAAAAGCGATAGCCGGTGTAAACGTTGCTATAAGCGTCGCCCTGGTCGTTGATTGCCGTAAATTGCATTTGCTTCAGCGTGGATCCGCCCGGGAAGGGGCTCGGTCCTGCGACCGGCGAGGAAACTTTCGTCCCGACGGAGCTGTTGACGTCCCAACGCATGCCCGCACTGGGTTCGGCATTTACAGAATTGTCGTCCTTGAAAACTCCACCGACCACCACCCCCGCATTGTTCATATCGCTGGCCCCGACCGCCGCGTTGGGATCGTTCGAAGTGAGCAATTCCAAGGTGCCAGCTTTCCAACGGTAATAGTTGGCATTCCCGTCGACCACCAAGACCCACCCATTGTTTGCCACACGAATGGGAGTCATGCCCGCACCCAGGTCGACAACGGCGTAGCGCGGGTAGTTTGGAGCGGAAGTGCCGCCGACGCCGCGGGCCACGGGCCGGGCGATTTGATCTGCTTGCGACCAGGCGAATGCTCCCGTGAGCAACCAACAGACTGAAAAGTAGAGACGCGCCAGGTTCATTGAGCGATTGTGCGATCCGGGTTGATGTGAACGGAAGTGGTGTTGGCCGGCACCGATCCGATCGTCTCCCATTCGCCAAAGGCGTTGCGGAGCTGGATGGCGAAGTCGGTTTCATTGTCGCTGTTGTCGGCCCACGTCATGTCGATGCTGCCATCGGCATTTTGCACCACAGTGACACCGCTCGGTGGGGTCGGCGGCTGTTGGTTGCCGACATGAAAGGCGACGCTGGCTTGATGGGGGATGCTTCCCGCAGTGGCCGTCACCACGCTGGCGGCGCCAATGTCGGGCGAAGTGGTGAAGGTGACGGAGACGCGACCGTTGCCATCGGTTCGACCGAAGCTGGGAAACAGTTGTCCATCACCGGCCGTAATGGCGAAATTGACCGGCGCGCTGTGCAATAGATTGCCGGCCTGGTCGCGCACCTCGACCACCAAGGCCTGCGGCAACTGCGTATTCGGCGCACCAAACTGACTGTCCCCGCCCACGATGCCGAGCACGGGCGCTTGCCCCTTGTAGTAGTCATTCGGGTCCAGTCCCTGCTGGTAGCACTGGAGAATCGTCAGGCCGTTGCCGGCGGGAGCGAGGTCGTTCCCATGGAGGTGTTGCTCTCCACCGGCGCTGCCATAGCCAGAACCGAAGTAAAACCGCTCCCAGTCATCCGGCAGGCCATTGTGGTCGGTGTCCAGTTCGGCGGCGCGGAGCAGGACGGTGTTGGAGCCGGGTGGCCTGCTCCCCAAAAGTTGATCCAAGTGTTATGAGAGTTGGCGGCGCGTGAGC
>NZ_JBDUCX010000333.1:0-5888 GCF_040003245.1 Chthoniobacter sp. | reverse complement strand
CTGAGCTGACCGCGCAGGAACGGGATTCTCTGGGGGCGGCAACCGACGAGCAAGCACAACATCATAGGGTGGAGACTAATGCACCTCCGGCGAAGTAAACGCTTAACCGCCAAAGGAAATGCTGTTCCAATTACGTAACGACAAATCCGTAACAGAGACTGCGGCTGCCGCACGACCCTGCGCAACATCCGCCAAAACTTTGTCTTCGCGTTTGGCTACAATGCCTTGGGAATCCCGATCGCGGCCGGGCTGCTTTATCCGTTTTTCGGCCTGCTGCTCAGTCCCATCATCGCCGGCGCCGCCATGAGCCTCAGTTCCGTTTCCGTCATTAGCAATGCCCTGCGACTACGGAAGGTAAGCCTGTGAGTTATCGTTGAAAAATGGCTGCACGGTCACTCCAGCCCCACCCCGATTCGAGCCGCCTCGGAGCATCCGCTCACCACCCTTGTGCCGCGTTTCCGCCTAAAGTCATTCACAACCTAACTATGAAAGTAGACACCTTCTCGCCCGAGTCGCTCCCAGTGGAGGGTGCAAAACACATCCTGTGGGGCCACCGGGTCACACCGCCGTGGGCGATCTCGATCGCGCTGTCCGTCACTCTGGCGCTCGGCCTCGTCGATTACCTTACCGGACGCGATCTGGTGATGTCGGCTTTTTATCTTGCCCCGATCTGCTGGCTCACCTGGAACTCGGGGCGAAACGCCGGAATGCTGCTGGCTGCGGTTTGCGCTGGGGTTTGGTTGGTCGCAGATTTTCTGTCTGGTTACACTTACTCGCATCCGGTCATCCCGTATTGGAATGCGTTCGTGTTATGGGCGCTCTATGGCGTCATCGTTTGGCTGTTGAGCGCGCTGCGTCACTCGCAAGATCGCCTCGAGACTACGGTCGAGCGCCGGACGGAGGCATTGCGGTCGGAGATTGCCGAACGCAAACGTCTCGAAGCTCGCAGAATCCAAGCCGAACGACTGGCGGTGGTGGGCACGATGGCCGCCGAAATGGCGCACGAAGTTCGCAATCCGCTGGGCGCGATCGCCCTGAATCTCGATCTCATTCAAAAGGAAATCGGGAAGCTTGCGGAGACCAGCCGCCACCTTCCGCAAGAGGGCGGCGTATTGGTGAATGACATGCGCGAGGAAGTTCACCCCATCCAGCATGTGCTGGAAGACTATCTACAATTCGCGCGGGTGCCCAAGCTGCAGCGCCGACCGGTCGAGTTAGGCGCATTGCTGAGTCAAAAACTGGCTTTCATGAACGGCTCGCTGGAGCATAAAGGGATCGCGCTTCGCACCAGCTTCGACCCGTCTTTGAAGTCCGTGAGCGCCGATCCCGATCAATTGTGGCAGGCGACCTTGAACCTGATTCGGAATGGGATCGAGGCCACGCCGGAGGGTGGGGAAGTGACCGTCAGCACGCGGTTCGAAAACGGTGAGGCGTGCATCGGTGTGGCGGACACGGGCTCGGGTATGAACGCGGAGCAAATCCAGCAGGTCTATATTCCATTTTACAGCACCAAACTGACCGGCACGGGTCTGGGGCTGGCGCTCGTCCAGCAAATCATGATCGAGCACGGCGGACATGTGGAATGCGAGAGCGCGCCCGGAAAGGGCAGCGCCTTCACCCTCTTCCTGCCCCTCATGGAGAAATCCTGACATGGCGCGCAAACCAAACATTCTGCTCGTGGACGACGACGAGCATCTGCGCATCGCCGCGGGCAAGGTGCTGAAGAGCGAGGGTTATCGGGTCGCGAGCGCGGCTTCGGGTCGCGAGGCGCTGGAATCGTTGCAAGAACCTGGCGTCGCACTGCTGATTAGCGATCTCCGCCTGCCGGACATCGACGGCATCGCCTTGCTTAAACAGGCGCTCGAACTGCGGCCCGAGATCGAAGTGGTCATGATTACCGGTCATGGGAGTATCGAGCAGGCGGTCGAGGCCATGAGACTCGGCGCTTACGATTTCATCCAGAAGCCGCTGGACGCCACCGCGCTGGTCAAGACCGTGGCCAAGGCGCTGGAGAAGCAACGCCTGGCCAGCGAGAACGAGCAGCTTCGTCAGCAACTCCAGCAGCGAAGCGGGGCGGAAGCGCACATCGGCAACGGACCGGCGATGCGCGCGGTGCAAGAACTCATCCGCCAGGTGGCCGCCACGGACGTTCACGTGCTCATCCAGGGCGAGAGCGGCACCGGCAAGGAAATCGTCGCCAATGCCCTCCACGAGTTAAGCGACCGGCGAGGCAAACCGTTTGTAAAACTGAGCTGCGCCGCGATTCCCGAGACGCTTCTCGAAAGCGAATTATTCGGCCACGAGCGCGGCGCGTTCACGGGCGCGAACGCCACCAAACCCGGCAAGCTCGAACTCGCCGACGGCGGCACCGTGTTGCTCGATGAAATCGCCGAGATGACTCCGCCGTTGCAGGCGAAGCTGCTGCGCGTCTTGCAGGATGGCGTCTTTCAGCGGGTCGGCGGCACGCGTGATATTCACTCAAACTTTCGTCTCTTGTGCGCCACCCATTCTGACCTCGCTCGGGCCATCGAAGAAAAGTCGTTCCGGCACGATCTGTATTACCGGATCCACACCGTGCAGATCGCGATTCCTCCGTTGCGCGAACGCCGCGAGGATATTCCGCTGCTGGCCGCCCATTTCCTCGAACGCTTCAGCGCCCGGATGCGCAAGGAAGTGCGCTCGCTCGCGCCGTCCGCCCGCGAGCAATTGCTGGCGCACGACTGGCCGGGAAACGTGCGCGAACTGCAACACGTCGTCGAGCGCGCCGTGGCCCTGACCGATGGCGATATGGTGGAGTGCGTCGCCTTTGCGCCGGCGCCCGGCGGCAAAACGGCAGTCACCGCCTCCGCGAATGGATCATCCATTTCGATTCCGCTCGGAACGTCGCTCGACGAGGCCACCAAACAGCTCGTGGAAGCCACGATCGCCCAATGCGGTGGCAACAAGCTCAAAGCCGCCCAGGTGCTCGGCATCCCGCCGCGCACGATGTATCGGCACTTCTCCCATCCGGCCGAGTTAGGGCACGCTGCCACCATGGCAGCGCCATGACTGCCACGGTGGCAGCAATATGGCTGACAACGGGCGCTGCCTAACCCTGCCACATTAGGCAAGTCGCTTTCCACTAGCATCTTACATCTCACGCATTTTCTCTGGCATGGCGGATGCGAAGGGAGGGCACCGAACGGCCGAACGCGGGCCGCACCAAGGCAAACCAAACAGAAACTAAAAATGAAACTGATACATACAACACACAAAAGGCTCTTCCATCCAAGGAAAGCCGTGGCGCTCTGTGGCGCCCTCCTGATCCAATCCCTCGCTCTCGTTCCGCTGCAAGCGGCGCCGGACAAGAAACCCGGCGATGCGCAAATCAACGCCGCCGTGGACAAAGACCTCCTTTACGACTCCTCCGTCAATTCCAACGGACTCGACGTGAAGACTACGGACGGCATCGTGACCCTCTCCGGTACGGCGCCCAACATCCTTTCCAAGGAGCGCGCCACCATGATCGCGGAATCCGTCAAAGGCGTGCGCTCTGTGGTGAACGAGATCAAGGTGCAGCCGGGAAAGCGCGCCGATGAAGCCGTGCAGAAAGATACGGACGCTGCACTGCTGGGTGATCCGGCGACGGGTTCCTACAAGATCAAGACCGCCGTGAACGACGGCACCGCGACACTGAGCGGAAGCGTTAATTCATGGCAGGAAAAGCAATTGGTCGCTTCCGTCGTGAAGGGCGTGAAAGGCGTAAAGGAGGTTAAGAACGACATCACCATTAACTATAAAGCAAAGCGCCCGGATACCGAGATTGCAGCGGACGTGAAGGGCGCTCTCCAGCGCGATATCTGGGTCGATGATCTTTTGATCAAAAGCTCAGTCGAGGGTGGCAAGGTCACGCTCACCGGCACTGTCGGCAGCGCTGCGGCGAAGACTCGCGCCTACTACGATGCCTACGTCGCGGGCGCCACCGCCGTGGATGACAATGGCTTGAACGTCGAAGCGTGGGCGAAAGACCCCATGCGGAAGGCGAGCAAAACGACCTACAAGACCGACGAAGAAATCAAGAAAGCCGTCCAGGATGCGTTCCTCTTCGATCCGCGCGTGTTCTCCTTCAATCCGGTCACCTCGGTCAGCTATGGCGTGGTTACACTCACCGGCACGGTGGATAACCTGAAAGCCAAGCGCGCCGCGGAACAGGATGCGAAAAACACGACCGGCGTTTACGGCGTGAAGAACTACCTGCGCGTGCGTGGGCAGAATCCGCCGAGTGACGACAAGATCGCGCAGAATGTGAAGGACGCGCTGTTCCGCGACCCGTATGTTGATCGCTACGAAGTCGGAGTCACCGCCTTGAATGGCGTGGTTTATCTCACCGGCACGGTCGATTCCTACTACGAAAAGACGCACGCAGAAGACGTTGCCTCGCGGGTGAACGGAGTGATGAATGTGAACAACAATCTCAGCGTCAGCTACCCGGTCTATACTTATTCCTACTGGCCGTATAGCTATGACTACTACGAGCCCTACACCTACTGGCCCTATGGTTACTCGACCTGGACCTACAAGACCGACTCCGAGATCAAGGACGACATCAAGAGTCAGTTGTTCTGGAGCCCATTCGTTGACTCCGACGAAGTGAACGTCTCCGTCCGCAATGGCGTGGCCACGCTCACCGGCACCGTCGATAGCTGGCGGGAGTATCGCGATGCCGCGAAGAACGGCTTCGATGGTGGCGCTCGCGACGTCATCAATGATCTGAAAGTGAAATAAACCAGAGATGGCGGGCGGGCGGGCGTGAAAATGCGCGCCCGCTCCGCCGGCTCTCGCAACCTTTTCTACAAAATGATTCTCATCGATATCCTCTTTGCTTTTTTCGTCGCGCTCGTGATCGCCGGAATCTTTCGGCCGCTTCAGACTCGCGCTATGCAGCGCCATGACTGCCACGATGGCAGCAATATCGTCGGCCACGGGCGCTGCCTAGCCCCGGCCGCATTAGGCAAGTCGCTTTCCACTAGCCTTTTACACCTCAGGCATTTTCCCTGGCATGGCGGGTGCGAAGGGAAGGCACGTAACGATGACAAGCATCCGTAACAAGTCCATCCTCGTCGTTGACGACGACCCAGGAATGCTCCGCGCGCTCGAGAAAGTTCTCACCAGCGAAGGAGCGCTTGTCACCTCTGCGAAATGGGTCGGCGATGCGGTTGACCTATTGACTCAACGTGAAAGGCATATTGATCTCGTCGTCACCGATTTGCGAATGCCGATAGTGACGGGGGTGACACTGGTGGATGCGATTCACAAGATTTTTCCGGCGCTGCCCGTCATTGTGCTGACGGCCTTTAGCAGCCCCGACGTAAAAGCGCTGTGTCTCGATCAAGGTGCCGTCGCGGTTTTGGAAAAGCCGCTGGATTCGACGCAATTGGTCGCCGCCATCGTCAGCGCACTCGCGGTCTCAAAGGCAATCCAGCAAGCATGAGCACAGAAACAACAACGAAGACTCCGGCCCCAGTGACCAATCCAACTCCAAACCAAACAAACCTTATGTTACGAAGCTTAAAACACCTTTACGGAAAACTACTCGGCGCGTCCGATGGTGAGGTCGGTAGCGTCAAAGACTTCTACTTTGACGATCAACGTTGGGCCGTTCGCTACGTCGTCGCGGACACGGGATCATGGCTGCCGGGACGGTTGGTGCTGATCTCTCCTCATGCCTTCGGAAACTTCTGCCAGCAGGGCGGCGACAGCCTGCTCGTCAGCCTCACGCGGAAACAGATCGAAGAAAGTCCCGCCATCGAAGCGCATAAGCCGGTGTCCCGCCAATACGAGGAGGAGTATTATCGTTACTACGGCTGGCCGACCTATTGGGGCGGAGGAGCGATGTGGGGAATGGGCGG
>NZ_JBDUCX010000115.1:0-19865 GCF_040003245.1 Chthoniobacter sp. | reverse complement strand
AGCGGGATGCGCGAGTTCTGGTAAATGTCGCGTTTGCCGATCTCGATGAAGCGGCCAAATTCGTTCAGGCATGAGAGGCCCATGGGAATCGCTTCCCCGGCCAGGGCGTTGAGGACGACGTCCACGCCGCGTCGATTCGTGAGTTCCATCACGGCTTCGGCAAAGTCGCCGCGCCGCGAATCGATGACATGCTTCGCACCGAGTGTCTCCATCAGTGAGCGCTTGGTCGCGCTGCCCGCACTGGCGATCACTTCCGCCCCGAGATGATGCGCGATCTGGATCGCCGCCATGCCCACGCCACCGGCGCCCGCGTGCACGAGGATGGTCTCGCCCTTGCGAATGCGCGCCACGTTTTTGAGCGCGTGCCAGGCGGTCATGAAGACCACCGGGATCGTCGCCGCTTCTTCAAAGGACAGCCCATCGGGAATGCGGCGCATGTCACCCGCCCGGGCGAGCGTCTGCGTCGCAATGCCGAAGACGGCCAGGCCGAAAACGCGATCGCCCGGAGCGATATGCGTAACCCCGGCGCCGACGGCTTTCACGACTCCGCCGACTTCGTCGCCGAAAATGCGCGCATCGGGCGCTTCGCCGGGATAGAGCGCGAGCGCCTTGAGGACGTCGCGGAAGTTCATGCCTGCGGCCTTCACATCGATCAGCACTTCGCCCGGTCCGCACGGCGGCAGCGCAAAAGGCGCAAAGCGCAAGGTATCGAGATGCCCGCGCTCGCGTGACTCGAGGCGCAGCGGCACCGAGGCGTCGAGCGTGCGTTGCAACGAGGGACGGCCGCGATCGAGGCGCTGCGCATAACGCGCTTCGCCACGAAGCGCGATTTCGCGCTCCGGTTCGCTGCGCAGCAGTTCGCTCCACAGCAGCCGCAAGTCAGACGCGGCGGCCGTCGGCGGCAAATCGATGCTCCGGCAGGTGAGGTTCGTGTATTCGTTGAGCACCACGCGCAGCAGGCCGATGGCCGGCGCTTGCGCCACGACCGTGGCCGTCATGTCGCGCCCCACGGGTTGCGCACCGCGCGTGATCGAGTCGATGCGCAGCTTCGCTGCCGGGTAGATCGTTTCGAGCGCCTGGCTGAGATGCAGCAGCGCATCCGTCCCCATCAGCGTGTCGGCGGTCATCTTCGTCGCATCCAGGTTCCAGAGGTAAACGATGCGCTCCGGTGAGGCATCGGCGCAGGACTTCAAGAGACGCGACCAATCCTCCGGCTCCTCCGCGCGGAGGGTGAAAGCATCGATGCCGGTGGTGGCAAATTCCTTGGCGCGCAAGGCCACGCGGCAACGCGCACCCGCGGCGCGCAATTGTGCGGCCAGTTCTTCGCCCAGGCCGGAAGCGTCGGCAAAAATGAGCCACGACTTCTCCGCCGGGGCTTCGATCGAAACCGCAGTCTCCGCCGCGGATGGCGCCCACGCCTTGCGGGCGAGCATGCCGAATTGCCCCTCGCCACCCGTCGGCCCGATCAGCCCCGGCATCGATGCCGTTTCGCTGAAGCCCACTTTGAGCAGCACCTTCTCCCACTGCGCGCGCTCGAGCAGCGGTTGTTCCGGACGCAGGTCGCGATCCGTGAGCCGCCACCAGCCGCTCGTGAGACCGAAGACCGTCTCCGTCCACAATTGCGGCGTCGCCGTGTCCATGAAGGCGAGACTGCCGCCCGGCACGAGCAAGTCGCGCAGATAGCCCAGTGTCGCGCGCACGTCGCTCACCGCGTGCAGCACATTCGTACCGATGATGAAGTCGAACGACCCCGGCTCCAAGCCCTGCTCCGTGCCCGGTTTCTCCAGGTCGAATATCTTGCACTCCACTTCCGGGAAAGCCGCCAGCTTCTGCATCGCGCTGGGGAAAAATCCCGCCGAGACGTCGGTAAACAGATAGGTGTGCAGCTTGCGCTCGAGCAACGGCAATACATGCGCCGCGAGACCCGCCGTTCCCCCACCTACTTCCAGGATCCGCAATCCGCGACCCTCGGGAAGATGACGTGCCGTCTCCTGCACCGTGGCGGCAATCGCCGCCAACCAGCGGCTCGTGTAAAGACCGTCGCCGTAAAATTGCTCGAGCAACTCCGCACCCGTGCTCGCAAAGAGCACCTGCACCGCATCTTTTTCCCCACGCAGGATTGGACCGAGTTCCGCGCAGTTCCCCGCGCACAGCAGCGCCTCCGGCAAATGTCCGGCGTGCTCCGCGATGAAGGCGCGCAGCGTTTCCTGTGCGGCCACGGCGGTCGTGGCAAACAGAGGCGTGGGCCGGTAGCCCGCGCTGCTCTTCTTGAGCATGCCATGCTTCACGAGACCCAACATCAATCGCTCAAAGGCCGGCTGCATCGGCACCGCCACGCGCAACGACTCCGCGGTAAACGACACATTCGCCGTCACGCCCATCGTATCCAACCCATGGACAATTTGCGCCGCCGCCAGTTCGTCACCCGCCTTCATGGCCGCGACCAGTGCCTCGCGGCCGTGATCGCCGATCACCTGCTCGGAAGCATGAACCGCCACGCCGCGCAATTCTTCCAGCGGCAACGGCGGCCGCGAAGTGGCCGGCAAAGCCGACGGCGTGCGTTCCCAATCCACATGATAGAGCACATCGCGTGTGCCGCCCGACGCACCTGCACGCCGCACTCCAGCCACGCTGATCGCCCGGAAGCCATCGACCAGCACACAAGGCTGGCCCGCTTCGTCATAAAGACCGATGCGGCCTTCCACGAAATCGTCATTGCACTGCAAAACTCCGGCCTGCACGCGCACGGAAGCGCCCGGCGCACGCAGGAAAAGGATGCGCGCAAAACGCACCGGCAGCTTCATGCGCGCGCGGCGGTCTTCCACCGTCGCCGCGCCGGCGGAAAAAGTCTGCAACGCGCCGTCGAACAACACCGGATGCAGCGCATATTCGCTGGCCCGCAACGCGATCGTTTCCGAAAGCGCCACGCGGCCGGCGGAATGCCCGCCGCCCGCGGAAAGCTCGCGAATGGGCCGGAATTCCTCGCCGTAACGCAACCCAAGGTCGCTCATGTAGCGGTAGAATCCCTCAACTTCCACGGGCTCCACGCCTTTGTCCGCATGTCCGTCCCAGACGGTCGACGCAAACGCGGACTCGGTGCGCTCCCCGCGCATCGAACCCACCACATGCAACGACCAGGCCGCGCCTTGCTCGAAGCGGCTCTGGATGGCAAACGTCCGTTCACCCGGTTCATAAGTCACCTCGAGATGCACGCTGGAGGCCGCTTCCGGCAGGATCAGCGGCTTGCGAATCTCAAAGTCCTCGACCACGAAAGCGCGCCCCTCGAAAAGCTGCACCCCGGCTTCGAGGATGATGTCCACGAACCCCGCCGCCGGGAAGATGACATGCGTGTCCACCTTGTGATCCTTGAGATACGCCATGTGCCGGCTATCGAGCCGGATGGTCCACGTCGGCGTGGCGCGAGGCAGGCGCTGCTCCAGGAATCCACGTCCACCCGCGCCGAGGCGGCCTTCGCGCCAATCGCTCGCTTCATTCCACCAGCGGCTCTTGTCCCACGCGTAGGCGGGCAGTGAGAGCAGGCGGCGGGAAGGCGTCATCGCCGCAAAATCCAGCGGCACCGCGGCGCGATGCAGGTCCATGGCTGTCTCCAGCAAGGACTCGTGTTCGCGCTCGCGACGCGCGGAAGACAATACCGGCATCTTGGGACCAGTGCGGCCCGCGAGACATTCCTGGATCGAGTGCACCAGCGCGGGATGTGCGCCGATTTCCAGCCACACATCCACGCCGAATTCCGCAAGGGCATTCACCGCCGAGGCAAATTGCACCGGCTGCCGCACGCCCTGGCCCCAATGCTCGGGACCGCACGCTTCACCTGCGCAACGATCACCGGTCACCGTGCTAAAGAAGGGCGTCGTCTCCGCCTGCGGCTCCAGGTCGGCAATGGCCGTCTCGAGTTCCTCGGAAGCCGGCCGCATGAGCGGATGATGGAAAGGATGATCGACCCGCACGAGACGCGCGAAGACGCCCTGCGGTTCCAGTTCGGCCACCATCGCTTCGAGCGATAGGCGTGGCCCCGCGAGAGTCAGCGAACGCGGCCCATTGATCGCCGCGATGGTTACCGTACGGTCATGCCGCGAGATGAGCGTCTTCGCTTCGTCTTCACCGAGACCCACGGCCAGCATGGTGCCTTCACCGCGGGCGCAGCCATCCATGAAGCGCGAGCGCAGCACAATGATCCGTGCGCCTTCCTCGATGCTGAAAACACCGGCGACACACGCCGCCGCAATCTCGCCCACGCTGTGCCCGACGATCGCCGCCGGCTCCACGCCCCACGATTTCCACAGCGCCGCCAGCGCCACTTGCATCGCGAAAATGGAAGGCTGCGCGATCTCCGTGCGATGCATCTGCGAGGTCTCCTCACTGCGGCCCAGTTCCTCCAGCAGCGAGAAGCGCGCATGCGGCTTCATCGCCTTGGCGCAACGCTCCATCGTCTCGCGGAAGACCGGTTCGTGACGCATGAGTTCGCGCCCCATGCCCCACCACTGCGGCCCCTGCCCGCTCATCACGAAGGCGACGCGCGGCGCCGTTTCGCGACGCGGAGTGAAAGCGGTGCGGATGCGGGTGCTCTCCTGCGCGCCCGCAAAATCTTCCAGTTCCTGGATCAACTCCGTCATCGACTTCGTCGCCAGCGTGAGCCGGTAGGCGTGATGATTGCGCCGCGCGCCCAGCGAGTAAACGAGGTCGGGCAGCAAAGGCGTGTCGCCATTGGCATGCGAGCGCTCCTCGAGCCACTTCGCAAAATGCCCGGCATAACTCTGCAACGCCTTCTCCGAGCGCGCGGAAAGCACCACCGGCCACGGGCGCTCGATCGGATCTTCGTGATGCTCCTGGTGCGGACGCGCCGGCGGCTCTTCGAGAATGATGTGCGCATTCGCCCCGCCGAAGCCGAATGAATTGACGCCCACCATGCGTGCGCCCTTCACCTCTGGCAGTGGCTCGAGCGTGGTATTCACGCGCAACTTCAACTTCTCGAAATCGATATTCGGGTTCGGCGTCTCGAAATGCAGATTCGCCGGAATCTGCCGGCGCTTGAGCACCAGCATCGCCTTCACGAGTCCGGCCACCCCGGCGGCCGTTTCCAAGTGCCCGAGATTGGTTTTCACCGAGCCAACGGTCAGCGGCTTGTCCGCCGGCCGATTGGCGCACAGCGCTTCCGCCAGGGCGTGCGCTTCGATGGGATCGCCCACCGCCGTGCCCGTGCCGTGCGCTTCCACGAAACTGATCTGCAACGGATCGATGCCCGCGTCCACACACGCGTCATGCACCAGCCGCGCTTGGGCCTCGGGGCTCGGCAACGAAATGCCATTCGTATGCCCGTCCTGGTTCAGCGCCGTGCCGACCACGATGCCCTGGATCGGATCGCCATCAGCGACCGCTTGCGAGTAGCGCTTCAGCAGCACCATGCCCGCGCCTTCGCCACGCACGAAGCCGTTGGCCGACGCGTCGAACGCCTTGCACTTGCCGTCGGGAGACAGCATCGAAGCCTGCGAAAATCCGATGAACCCACCGGGCGTGATCATCACCGTCACACCTCCGGCCATCGCGACATCGCCGCGACCGCTCCAGATGTGCTCGCAAGCCGCATGCACCGCCGTGAGCGCCGACGAACACGCCGTGTCCATGGCCACGCTCGGCCCGCGCAGGTTCAGGCAGTAGGAGATACGATTGGCCGCGATGCTGTGCGCGCTGCCCGTCGGCGAATGCGGCGAAATCCCCGCCGAATCCCAAGGAGTGCCCTGGATCACCTGATAGTCATTGTGCGAAATACCGACGAACACGCCAATGTCCGTCCCCTTTTCGAAATCGAGTACGACACCCGCATCCTCGATCGCCTCCCAAGCCGTCTCCAACAGCAACCGCTGCTGCGGGTCGACATATGGAGCCTCCCGCGGCGAGATGCCGAAAAACTGCGGGTCAAACTGATCGATCGCATCGAGGAAGCCACCGCGCTTGGCGATCGACTTGCCGATGACGCCCGGTTCCGCATCGTAAAAACGTTCCACGTTCCACCGATCCGGTGGCACCTCGCTGATCGCTTCCTTCCCCTCCACCAGTAATTTCCAGAGCGCCTCCGGGTGATTGATTCCGCCGGGGAATCGGCAGCCGACTCCAATGATTGCAATTCGGTCTTTGGACATGGGTATTATAAAGGGGCCGGAATAGCCGGGTCTGCGATTGACCGATGGCATGAATGCCCCGTCAAGCCGCGTTTCCACAAATATCGCAGCCGCGAGACCTTTGCGCCTACGCAATAGTGCGGCAACTCTGGAAAGTCGCGTGATTCTGACCAGTGTGGAACCGCCCAATGCCGGTTCCGGGTGAAATGCCCCCAAGACCCCCGGCGGCCAGGGGTTGTCATGGTGGCCGGTCATGTTGCGCTGCTACATATAGGCCACCCCCAATGAATCCTCGCAAACCCGTTGGCCTTGGGCGCCGTCAATTTCTCAAGGCTTCCGCCGCCACCGCCCTGGCCGGCGCGGTGCATGGCGCCGCCGCACCAGCGGCCACGTCGCCAAAAATGGCCACCCTCGTAGCCGACGAGAATCGCCGGCCCGGCACCTCGGATTGGCAACTCACGCGCGCGCGGCTCGACAAACAAGCCGGCGTCCGGGCTTCCGCCATCGAAGGCTACTGCTCAAAGCAATCGGTGCTCGCCGGGGAATCGCTCCACATTTTCGCCAGCACAAATCCGGCGTCAAAGTTCACCATCGAGATCTTCCGCACCGGTTTCTACGGCGGTCGTGGTGCCCGGTTGATGACCACGCTCGGACCGTTCGACGGCAAAAAGCAGCCCGACCCGACCTTGGGCGACAAGCGCCTCATGGAGTGCCAGTGGGACCCCAGCGCCACGCTCACCATCCCCACGGACTGGCCCAGCGGGGTGTACCTGGGCCGCTTGACGACCCTGCCGGAAGCCGCCGACAAACCTTACTGGCAGAGCTACGTCGTCTTCATCGTGCGCGATACCCGCAAGGCCGACATCCTCTTCCAGTGCAGCGACAATACCTGGCAGGCCTACAACAAATGGCCCGAGAGCACCTCGCTCTACACCGACCCCCGCGGAGCACACGCCCGCGGGGTCGCCGCGAGCTTCGATCGCCCCTACGGCAAATACGCCCAGATCTACGAGAATCCCCAGTCGATCGGCTCGGGTGAATGGCTCTGCTTCGAGTTTCCCCTCGCCTATTGGCTCGAAGAGCACGGCTACGACGTCACCTATTGCTCGAATAGCGACTGCCTCGATCCCGCGCAGATCACCCGCTGCCAGACCTTCATCAGCGCGGGCCATGATGAATACTGGGATGTCCGGCAGTACGACGCAGTGAAGACCGCAATCGATTCCGGCGTGAATGCCCTCTGGCTCAGCGGCAATTCCTGCTTCGCCGTCTCCCCCTTCAGCCCGTCGAGCGATGGCCGCGAGAAGCGTATCATCGAGCGGATCGGCCACTATTCCGGTCTCACCGATGCCGAAGTGGCGAAGGAGGAAAAGGTCTTCACCAAGGATTACCAGCGCGCGGGCCCCGACGAGAGCCTCATCATCGGCGCCCGCAGCGTCGTCCCTTTCAATGGCGGCGGCGACTGGACCTGCACGCGGCCCGAGCATTGGATCTTCGAGGGCACCGGCATGAAAAAGGGCGACAGCATCCCCGGTCTCGTCGGCTGGGAGCACCACGGCGCGCCGGCCAGCATCCCCGGCAATGAAGTCGTCGCCGAAGGCCTCGTCTGGGCGGGTGGCGTGAACCCCTCGCGTTACACCGCCACCCTCTTCCCCGGCCCGCGGAAGAATTTCGTCTTCAACGCCGCGACCATCTTCTGGGTCCAGGGCCTCTCCTCCCCACCCGGCCACATGCCCCCGTGGTCGCACTGGTCCCGTCCCCACGGCCCGGACGAGCGCGTCCAACGCATCACGCAGAACCTGCTAAAAAAGGCGTCCCAAAACGCCTGAGGAAAAGTCCGGCTTTGCCCCTTCGGGCAAGAGAGGTCGCGTACACGCCCTGCGCTCACGAGCGAGCGTACCCGTCCCATTGCTCCTCTTCCTCCCATCCGTCCCATTCTTCCCATAACGCGTGCTCGCTCTCGCACCGCCGGGCCGTTAAATCCAGCGCCTTTCGTGAACAACCGCCTGCTCATCTTCATCCTCGCCGCTCTCTCCATGCTCGGCGCGCTTTCCATCGACGCTTATCTGCCCGCTCTCCTCACCATCGCCGGCGTCTTCTCGGTCACTCCCGCTGCCGCCCAGCAGACTCTCACCGTCTATCTCATCGCCTTCGCCTTCATGACGCTCTTCTACGGCACGCTGTCCGATTCCTTTGGCCGCCGTCCCGTGCTGCTCCTCTCCATGCTACTCTACGTGCTCAGTTCCATCGGCGCCGGTCTATCCACCAGCCTCGGCATGCTCATCCTCTTTCGCTTCTTCCAGGGAGCGACCGCAGGGGCGGGCAGCGTGATCGGCCGCGCCATCGTCGGCGACCTCTTCACCGGTGCGGAAGCGCAGCGCGTCATGTCCTATATCTCCGTCGTCTTTGGGCTCGCCCCGGCCATCGCTCCCGTCCTCGGCGGCTGGTTGCTGGCCTCCTTCGGCTGGCGATCCATCTTCGGTTTCATCGCCGCCTTTAGCGGCCTGCTCCTGCTGCTCTGCGCCCGCGCCCTGCGCGAAAGCCTGCCGCCGGAAAAGCGCCACCCCTTCCGCTTCCGTCCGGTACTGCTGAATTACCTGCATGTCGGCTCCTGCGCGACGTTCATGCTCCAGGGACTCAGCATCGCCTTCACCTTCTGGGGCATCATCATGTACGTCGGCTCCGCACCCGCCTTCGTCATCAACATCCTCCATCTGCGCGAAACCGATTACGGCTGGCTCTTCATCCCGCTCATCGGCGGCATGACTGCCGGATCCTGGGTCGCCGCGCGCTGTAGCCATCGCTTCCGCGCCTCGACGATGATCGGCACCGGCTTCGCCATCATGTTCGTCGCCGCCGCGGCCAATCTCGCCTACGCCCTCCTGGTCCCCGCCGCGATTCCCTGGGCGATTGTCGGCCCCATGTTCTATTGCTTCGGCATGGCCCTGGCGACTCCGGCCATGACCGTCCGCGCCTTGGAAATCTTCCCGCGCCATCGCGGCCTGGCCGCTTCCCTGCAAGGCTTCCTCTTCATGGCCCTCTTCGCCTTCGGCTCGGGAGCCGTCTGTCCCCTGCTCTTCGGCAGCGCCGCCAAGCTCGCCGCCTGTGTAGCCATGGGCGTGGTCCTCAGCGCCATCTGCTGGCGCGCCGGCACTTCGGTCCCGCCGGCCCACGCCGACGAAGGCTTCATCGAGGAAGACCGCAGCCTCGAACATTAGGCGGTGTTCACGAATTACACACTGCACTGTGGTGTAGGGCGCGTGTCCCCACGCCTCGGGATGGCGCTGCAATCCGGATTCTCGCTCGGCGCGTGAGGACACGCGCCCTACACCGGTGATCGCCACGCGAAATTCGTGAACACTCCCGTAGTCAGGTCACGCCACCGGCTCCAGCACCTCGCAAGGTTCCGCCCGTCCGCTGGTCAACACGGTGAAAATGGCCCGGCGCAATTCCTCCAGGCTCGCGGGCTTGGCCACGACCATATCGATGCTGGGCGTGCAAGCGCTTCCCTTGCCCACCATCGTCTCAAAACCCGTCAACAGGATCACCGGCTTCGCGGGCGTGAGTTGTTTGATCACGTTGGCCAGTTGCTCCCCGCTCATCCCCGGCATGGCCAGGTCGGTAATCACGAGGTCATATTCATTCTGGCGGTATTTCTCCAGTGCCCCGCCCCCGCTCCCCGCCGTGTCGACCGCATGGCCGTCGGTCCGCAACAATTCGGCAATGAGTTCACAGATGATCGGCTGATCTTCGACCAGTAGGATCCTCAACGATCGCTCGAGATCGGGCGTGAGCGGAGGCTTTTCCAGGGACAGGACGGCGGAGGTGGCCGGAAAGCGCAGGCTGAATGTCGTCCCGGTTCCCAACCCGCTCAGGATATCCACGCGGCCTCCGTGCCGCGTCACGATGCCGTGGACCACCGACAGGCCGAGTCCCGTGCCATTTTCCCCTTTGGTCGTGAAGAAAGGCTCCATGCATTTTTCCGCCGTGGCGTCGTCCATGCCGCACCCATTGTCGGTCACGCACAGCAACGCCACCTCACCCTCCGCCCGCGTCTGAATGCAAATCTCGCCACCGTTGGGCAGCGCATCGACCGAATTGAAAATCAAATTGACCAGCAACTCGCGCAGTTCCGCCGGATTGCCCGCGATCAACGGAATTACCCCGAGATCCGTCTTCACCAGGATGCGCGTTCCGCTCGCCAGCGCCTGGCTGCTCCAGCGGGGCATCGTCAGGGACACGGCCTGCTCGGCCAGAATGTTGAGATTGACCGCGGCAAACGGCTCCGCATCGGTGTCCGATTGATAAAACTCGCGCAGCCGTCGCACCGTGTGCCGGGCATCCTGCCCCGCCGTCATCAGTTTTTTGACGTAGTCCGTGCGCTCGGGATGCTCCAGCAGCAGCTCTCCATAGCCCAGGATCGCGGCCAGTGAATTGTTGAAATCGTGCGCGATGCCGCTGGCCATCACGCCGAGCGCGCCGAGCCGCTCCCGTTTCACCACCTGGGCCTGGGTCGTGCGCAGGCTGCCCAGCGTCTCTTCGAGTTGCCCCGTCCGTTCCCGCACGCGCTTTTCGAGGAACAGGTTGTAGCTCTGCAATTCCTGATGCAGGAACCGCGTCGCCAGCAAGTTTCGGATCCGTGCGACCATCTCCGCGGCGTCCAGTGGCTTGCTCAGGAAATCCTTCGCCCCGACTTTGAGCGCTCGCAGCCTGGTCTCCGGACTGACATCGCCGGTGAGCACCAAAATCGGAAAAAAGTCCTCCTCCGGGATGACCAGCCGCAATTGCTCCATCAACTCGAACCCGTCGAGGTGCGGCATGACGAGATCGAGCAGCATGATGTCGGGACGCAATTGCTGAAACGTCGCGACCGCCGCGCGCGGGTCGTTCGCGATATGGATTTCAAAATGCCCTTCCGATTCGAGCATCCGCTTCAGGAGCAATGAGCCTCGCTCGTCGTCGTCGACGATTAAAATATGCGCGTTCTCATACACGCTGTTGGGCAGGTCCATGATGATTATTCCGTCGGGAAGTCCGCGACTCCATGCACCAGGATGCTGTCGACCACCTGCGCCAGCTTCTTCTTCGATACCGGCTTGGCCAGTGGCCCGAACCATCCGAAAGGGTTGTTGCCCGCGCTCTCTCCCTCCGGCGCCATGCTCGTCATGAAGAGCACGGGAATGTTCTTCGCTTCGTTATCACATTGGATGAGCAACGCCGCCGCCCGCCCATCCAGGTGCGGCATATTGACGTCCATGATCACCAGGTCCGGCGCAAACGCGGCCGCCTCGGCCACCGCCATCTCCGGATCATTCACCTCGCGAACGACGTAGGAACCGGCCCCTTCCAGGGCCAGCCTCGTCAACTCAGTACACGTAGGGTCATCGTCGATCGCCAGAATGCGGTATGTCCGAGCCTCCGAAAGTTGCAGCAATTCCATATCCCCTCTATAAGCACTTCTTAAGCCCCTCCTCTATTTCATCACGTAAAGTAACCCTGATACACCCCTCGGGCTCTTCCCACACCACCACCGTCAATCGACAAATTTTGCCCGAGCCGTCAGATTTTATCGCCTCGCCCTCATTCCCCCACTAATTTCAGTCCAACTCAACCCAAGGAGCAACACTTGCCAAAACCAAATTACCAATTCGAAAAACGCAAAAAGGACATGGAGAAGAAGGCCAAAAAGGAAGAAAAGCGGCTGAAAAAGCTGAACAAAGGCTCCAGTCCCTCGACAGAGTCGACGGAAAACCCCACGTAACGCGCGGACGACGCTAGCGATTCGACGAATCGCCTTCGAGAGGACGCCTATTCCCGGGAAGCCGGGAGGGCTGGGCAGTGCAGCGGCCCTACAGCCCGCCGCATCGGATCACTTTATCGAGTGGAGGCCGATCATATTTCCCTCTGTATCGAGCACGAGGGAGATGAAACCGTGGTCACCGATCGGCGACTTCTCCTTTTGGATGCGCCCGCCGTTCTCTACTGCCCGCGCGGCCATTGCTGCGCAGTCCTCACCGGGGAAGTAGATGATGACGCCGCCAACCCCGGAATCCTTGCCCGGCATCTTCGCCAGCGCCCCCGCGCATCCCGGGCTGTCGCTTTGCATCGGCCACGCCCACATTTCGAGACCCGAAGTCGGGATACATTGCAGGGTCACCTCGAAGGTCTTTTCATAAAACGCCTTGGCCCGGTCCATGTCCTGGACATAGATCTCGAACCAGCCGACGGGATTGCGATTCGCACTCATGTTTTCCATTTCGCCGCTCGCTGGCGTCTCGGTTGTGCTTTTCCCAACTAGCGCGCCGCTCGCGGACCATGGCTCGCCTGCTCGGCGCGAGAAAGGTCGGCCTGGCCTTCCGTTTCCTGGCCCAGGAAAATCCGGATCTCGCCCCGATTCTTCAATGGCCACGGATCGGTCGGCTGTTGCTCAATCATCCTCGAATAATACATCTGGGCGACATCCCAGTGCTTCTGCACTTGGGCGCGCGCTGCTCTGCTCGCCAACCACACGTACGACCAGGGACTGTAAAAAATTGCGATTCCGCAGATCAGGACGATGGCCGGAACCGCCAGCCTGGCCGCACCCGCGGGTGCGGAGAGCGCGCCAGCAGCGAGCAACCCGACGATCAATCCGGCGACGTGCGCGCCGTTGGCGACGGCCATCGTCCCCGTCGCCGTCATGACGATGCACAGCACCAGCCAAATGAGAAACAGCCGGATGCGATCCTTCGGCAGGACTTCGGCGGCGGAGTGGGTACCGAATGACTGGCCGCCCCATAAAAGGCCGAAGATGGCGTAAACCACCCCGGACATCCCGACGCCGGTGCTGCCGGCAAACGAGAGCTCCAGGGTGGACGCGCAGCAACCGGAAATCAGAATGAGCAGCGCGTAAAACTTCGCCCCGTACTGCTCCTCGACGTACCCGCCGAGGATGTAAAGCCAGTAGGCATTGAAGAACAGGTGGAAGGCATTGACGTGCACGAACATCGAAGCCACAAGGCTCCAGTAGTCGCCGAGGAAGACGTCGTAGCCGTTGGAAATGCCAAACCGCCGCCAATCGCCATCGGGACTTCCCGACAGGAAAACCCACGCCGTCCAGGCGACCGAGACGGCGATGAGGAGGACCGTGACCGGGCGGTTCTTCATGGACGCCACCGCATTTCGCTCCTGGCTGTTCTGTTATTCTGTCCCAAGGCGTTCGTTCATTGTGAGTGGTGCTGGCCGCGCTGGATGCTGCCGGGGCGCGCGACACAGGCAAGACATTGGTCCAGGGAAACTCGTGTCGAACCCTTATCCCACCTTTCCTGCCTTCCTACGTGTCTTCGTACCTTCGTGGTAAATAATTCCACCACGTTCCGGGCGTCGGCTCGACACACCGGCCCGCGAAGACCGGCTTTCACCACCGCAGCGGCGGCGATCAGTGACTGCAGCGCAGCCAGCGGACCGCTGTTTTGTAGCGGCGTCGGGCGATGCGCATCTCGTTTTCGGCGAAAATCTCGTAATGCCAGTCGCCACGGCGCGTGGCGTCCTGTCGAAACTGCCGGCAGAGCCAGACGTTTCGGCGGAGTTGGGGAATATCGTCAACGGTGTAGACCATGGAAGCAGGGATGATGGAGTTGCAGTCGCATTTCAGTGCAGGCGATGTACCGAGCTCGCTGCGGGAAGTGTGTATTTGCGCCGCGGATTTCCCGCTGGCGCTCTCCTCTCCCGAATCACGAAATCGCGAAAGTGTGACGGGAGAAGCCGCCAGGATTGGATCACTTTCTTCTTGACAAGAAGGAGCATACGTGCTAACCTCAGCGCGTGAATGGGAGAGATGGGCTCGGAGGGTCAGGGGGATCGGACGCGGTCGGAATGCCGGAAAGGAAAACGTGATGAAACTGCTGATTCATACTTGTCGATTGCGGAAACCTGTCGTGCTGTCAAAAAGACCGCCGGACGGGGCGCTGTCTTGCACTCGAGTGGAGCCGGATAGTCGGACGAAGGTTGCTCCATCCGAGGGCGGCGGGGTCACCCGCAATCAAGCCAAATCAAGGCAATTCAAGGTAATCAAGGTCGCAAAATTTTCGGGTGGCTCTGATTCTGGGCCCGCTGGCCGTCGTTTGTTCTACACGGAATGGCTTTCCTGCGGTCGCTCTCAATCGTGTCGGGTCGTGCCTAATCGTGCCTCTAATTTTTTCGGCATCTCACCTCGATCCCACCTTCCCTTCCACCCCGCTCCCACCGGCTTCTACAGAGGCGATCCCACCGGATCCCACTCGTGATTTATCAAAGCCTCCGGTGCCGGGATCAAGACCTGCCTTGGAGGAAAGGCGCTCCTCATGGGAGAGAGATGTTCCACACCGAATCACCCGTCATGAATGATTGGAGTAAAAAGAAACCGGTCGCCAAGGGAAGTTCCGCCGAATACAGGGAGAACACATGTGTGGCATCGCAGGTATAATCGATCTCTCTGACCAACGGCCGGTGCCCGAAGAAGCGGTGCGCAAAATGACGCGCGCCATCCTCCATCGCGGGCCGGATGAGGAAGGCTTCTATTTCGCCAACGGCATCGGGCTCGGCATGCGCCGCTTGAGCATCGTAGGTCTGGCCGATGGCCAGCAGCCGGTGACTAATGAAGACCGGAGCGTGAACGTCATTTTCAACGGCGAACTTTTCGATCACCTGGAGAAGCGCGCCGAACTCGAGGCGCGCGGACATCGCCTCATCAAGCACTGTGACACGGAGGTCATCCCCCATCTTTGGGAGGAGTATCAGCAGGACATGTGGGCGCGATTGCGCGGACAATTTGCCATCGCGGTGTGGGACGAGAAGCGACGACGGCTGACGCTCGGGCGGGACCGTTTTGGCATCTGTCCGCTCTACTGGACACGGCAGGGCGACTGGCTGCTTTTCGCCTCGGAGATCAAGGCGCTGCTTGCTTCGGGCCTGGTGCCGGCGCGGCCGGACCGGCGCGGCATCGATCACGTCTTCACTTTCTCCGCGCTGCCGGGGCCGATCACTTGTTTCGAGGGCGTGCAGTTGCTGCGTGCCGGCCACTTTCTCGACATCACTCCCGGCGCCGCCAACGGCCGCAGCGCCGAGATCAAAGAGCACGCTTATTGGGAAATGGATTTCCCCGACATGGGCGACGAAGAGCGCGGGCAGGACCCGAAGAAGCTCGTCGATGCCTTCGAGGAAGTGATGATGCGCTCCGTCGACACGCGCCTGAAGGCGGACGTGCCGGTGGGCTCGTATCTTTCCGGCGGGGTGGACTCGAGCATGATCGCCGCGCTCGCCTGCCACCTGAAGGGCGAGTCGATCAACACCTACACCATCCGCGTGGATTCGCCCGAGCTGGACGAACTCGACGCGGCCAATCTCGTCGCGCGGCACATCAAGACCAAGCCGCCGATCGTGCAGGACTTCCGCGCGCAAGACGCGATCAATACCTACCCCGAGCTGCTGCGCGCCGCGGAGGCGCCGGTGGTCGATACCTCCTGCGCGGCGCTGCTCCAGTTGGCCCGCCGGGTGCATCAGAACGACCAGAAAGTGGTGCTCACCGGCGAAGGCGCGGACGAATGGATGATCGGTTATCCATGGTACAAGGCCGCCAAGATCCTCAACTATCTCGATGTGATTCCCGGACTGCAGTTGAGCGATCTCGCGCGCCGCGGCTACCTGCGTCTCAACAAGGTGCCGCAATATTCGCGTGAGTTCCGGCACGGGATCGAGGCCGCCGTCGGCGGACCCAATGCGTGGATCGATGCCTACGGCCTGCTCGGCCTCTCGAAGCTCCGTTTCTATTCCGACGCGATGCACGAAGTCCGCGAGCAGGCGAACCCGTGGGACGATTTGCAGATCCCGCTCGAGCGCGCCAAGCGCTGGCACCCGCTGAACCGTGGCATCTGGGTCGCGGGCCGCGTGACGCTCGCCGGCCATCTGCTGCAAGCGAAAGGCGACCGCGTCGCCATGCACTCCTCGGTGGAAGTGCGCTATCCGTTTCTCGACGAGGATGTTTTCACCTTCCTCTCGAAGCTCGACCCAAGTTGGAAGCTGCGCGGTTTCCGCGACAAACATATCCTGCGCTTGCTGGCCGAACGCTGGCTGCCGCCGTCAGTCTATCAACGTCGCAAGGTCATCTTCCGCGCGCCCTTGGACAGCTTCCACATGGATCCCGAGCCGCCGTTCATCGGCCAGCTCTTGAGCGAGGAATCATTGCGGCGCACCGGCTATTTCGATGTGGCCGCCGTGCGCCACTGGCGCAATGCCTTCCGCCAAATGCGGGAGGGCTCCATGCCGCGCTTGTCGGTCGAGGGCGGTCTCGCCGCCGTGGTGGCCACGCAGTTGTGGCATCATCTCTACATCGACTCCAGCCTGGCCGATCTGCCGGCGTAGCAGAAGGGACGTAATCGCCGCCGCCGCGTGGATCAATGCAGCTTCCCGAGAAGCTCCCGGCCCAAGTCCTTCGTTTCCGGATCATCCTTCTCCGTGTTGGGCAGCGATAGTCCCTTGGCGAGGCACTTCCTGGCCTCGGTCGTCCTGCCCATTTGCATGTAGGTCCGGCCCAATTCAATGTGATGCATCAGTCGGTTGGGATTGAGTTCAATCGCCTTTTCGAAACACCGCACGGCGTCTTCATACCGGGCGGGCGGCAGCTTGCCATACGCGATCTGCGCGAGCGCGCGCTTTACTCCGCTCACGTCGGCCAGCGCGAGGTACCAGCGGCCCAGGATTTGCCAGGCAAGATCGTTGTTCGCGTCGAGGGCGAGCGTTTTATCCACCGCGGATTTGATGAGTCGTGAATCGGCGATTTGGTCCCCCGTCCCCACCAGAGGGAGCAGCTTGCCATAGCTGATCGCCACCGCCAGTTGTGTGTCCGGATCGTTGGGTGCGATGGCCACAGCGCGTTGCGCATAGCCCACCGCCGTCGTGCACAATTGCTTCTTCTGTTCCTTTGCCGCAGTTTCACTCATCAGGTGCCGGTACTGGCGGGCGATGCGCACCAGCAGTTGCGGATTGTTCGGGTCGAGCTTTTCCGCCGGTAGATAGTACTTCAACGCCTCGGAAGGCTCCAGCCGGGCATAGTAGACATCACCCTTGCGAATCAACTCCTCCGAGGCCTCCGAGGCTCTGCCCTTAGCGACAAAGAACAGCCCACTCGCGGCGACGAGGGTGCTGAAAAGAAAGGCGCGGCGCATAATGAATCGGGGTGGCGATGTACATTACACTTCGCAGCCCATTCGCAAGTTGGACTTCACGGAATTTCCGTGAGTCCCCTTTCACTTCGTCTTATTCACCGACTCTTCCACGATCCGGCCCGCATTGAGCAGGGCGGCCTCTCCTCGTGGAGGCCCGATCAGTTGCAAGCTCGTGCGCTCCACATTGGCATGGGTCAGCGGGATCGGCAGCGCCAGCGCGGGATTGCCGGCAAAATTCACCGCCACCGTATTCTGAAAATCAAGCACGAAGATCTCGAGGATGCCGAGCTTCAAGTTTGGCGGAATCGCGGGAGGCGTGGATTGCAAGGTAGGCAAGGCCACAAAATCCACTTTATGAAGCACATTGCGCAACGCGTGTTGCCACTCGGACTTCCGGGAGAGCGATCTCTGGTACAGAAGTGGATAGGTCAGCCGCCCCGCAATGATGGCCGCTTTGGTGCGGGAACTGATGCCGGACTTGGCGAGATACTGTCCGTCGCTTTTCCAAGCCCCGCCGGCCGCCACTGTGTTTCCGTCCGTCTTGGCCTGGTCCCACTTTTTCCGGAACTCCTCATCCAGCGGCACCACTTGGAAGCCCGCCTTCGCCAGGGCGTCATCGACCGCCTTGTCCACGACCGAATTTGTCCCCTTCAAATACAGCCGCCCGATCCGGATACTGCCGCCGGAGGGCTTGGCGGCCTTCGCCGCCGCGTACTGGGATTCGAAGCCACTTTGCAAGAGGCCCATCCCCTTGACCGTCGCCTCGATATCTTTACCGATGGGGCCCACGGTATCGAGGTGCTCCGGTTCGATCGGCACCACCCCTTGGATGGGAACCAAGCCATGCGTCGTCTTCAATCCGACCACCCCGCAGCAGGCCGCCGGCACCCGCACCGAGCCAGCCGTGTCCGTCCCGAAAGAAACATCGGCATCCCCCCGCGCCACGGCCACTGCCGAGCCGCACGACGAGCCCCCAGGAATCAGCCGGTGCATATGGCTGAGCGGACTTTTGGGCGTGCCGTAGTATTCATTGAAACCGGAGGGAGAGACGGCGAGTTCGCTCAAGTTCGTCTTGCCGACGATCGTCACCCCGCTCTGCCGTGCGCCCGCGAGGCACGGTGCGTCCTTGGGCGCGGGCGTGCTGTTTTTCGCGAGGTATTCCGAGCCGGCGGTGGTCACCACGCCCCGCATGTCGATATTGTCCTTCACGGCCAGCCTCAAGCCCGGGTTCTTCGCCGGTGGCCAGTACTCGATGAACGCGTGGTGACGTTCGGTGTGCCCGGCGGAATGAGGGATCAACAAACAGCCGCTGAAGAGCAGCATCGAGGCGAGCCCGAGGACGGCGCAGCGAGGGAGGATACGATCACGAGCTTTCAACATGGCGGGCAGACTAGACGGGATGGTCTCAAAGCAAAAGACTTTGCATTGAGCATCGGCGTAACAGCCCTGTCCGGCCGCCCCTTACTCCAATTTCAACGAGCGCAGACGCAGGGCGTTGGCGATGACCGAAACCGAACTCAGGCTCATGGCCACGCCGGCGATGATCGGGCTCAGGAGCAGTCCAAAAACCGGATACAGCGCGCCGGCGGCGAGCGGGATGCCGAAGGCATTGTAGATGAAGGCGAAGAAGAGATTCTGCCGGATATTGCGCATCACCGCGCGGCTCAGAAGGATGGCCCTCACGATGCCGCCGAGGTCGCCCTTCACCAGCGTGACGCCGGCGCTTTCCATGGCCACATCCGCACCCGTGCCCATGGCGATCCCCACATCGGCGGCGGCCAGTGCGGGCGCGTCGTTGATGCCGTCCCCGGCCATGGCCACGACCTCGCCATTCCGCCGCAATGCCTCCACCCGCGCGTGCTTGTCACCGGGCGCGACACCGGCTTCCACCCGGTCGATGCCCACCTGCGCCGCCACCGCCTGCGCGGTCTGCAGATTGTCGCCCGTGAGCATGATCACCTGCAGCCCGAGCGCATGGAGCGATCGGATCGCCGCCGGGGTCGACGCTTTGATCGGATCGGCCACCGCCAGAAACCCAACGGCGCGCCCCTCTCGCGCGACGAAAATCACCGTCTGCCCTCGCTTCTCCCGTGCCTCCGCCGATGCGGCCAGCGCCTCCATTTCCGCCACCGCATGCTCCCGCAAAAACGCCCGCTTCCCGGCCAGCACGGCCTGCCCGCTCACCGTCGCGCTCACCCCGCCGCCGGTCGTCGAGCTGAAATCCTGCGTCGCGAGCAGCTTCAGCTCGCGCTCCCGCGCCGCAGCGACAATCGCCGCCCCGAGCGGATGTTCGCTGGACTGTTCCACCGCTGCCGCCAGCGCGATGAGTTCCTCCTCACCGATACCGGCTGCCGGATGCACTTCCACGAGGCGCGGCTTCCCTTCGGTCAGCGTCCCCGTTTTGTCCACGACCACCGTGCTCACCTTCTCCAATCGTTCGATGGCTTCCGCATTCTTGATCAGCACACCGGCACGCGCCCCCCGCCCCACCCCCACCATGATCGACATCGGCGTCGCCAAACCCAGCGCGCACGGACAGGCAATGATC
>NZ_JBDUCX010000114.1:0-19872 GCF_040003245.1 Chthoniobacter sp. | reverse complement strand
GCCAGCACCACGGCCTGCCAGCACGTGCTGCCGGCGGTCTTGCGCGAGTTCAAGGAGAGCTTCCCCCAATGCGCCATCTCCATCGAGCCGGGCGATACCCCGGAGATGATCGACGCGCTGCGCCAGCATCGCATCGATCTCGCGGTGAATCTCGAACCGCGCCGCGAGGAGCCGCTGGAATTTCGCCCCCTCTTCACCGACGAACTCGTCTTCATCACCAGTCCGCTGCATCCGTGGGCGAAAAGCGGCCGGGTGAACCGCGACGATATCCCGAAGCAACACTACATTCTCTACGGGAAGACGAGCTACACCTTCCAAATGATCGAGACCTATTTCCGCAACGAGCAGATCGTCCTGCACAGCCTGCTCGACCTCGGCAATATGGAAGCGATCAAGGAACTGGTGAAACTCGGCCTCGGCATTTCCATCCTCGCCCCCTGGAGCTGCGTGAAAGAACTGGAGGAAGGCTCGCTGGTCACCCTCCCGCTGGGCAAACGCAAGCTCCGGCGGCGCTGGGGAGTCCTGCACTGGCGCGGCCGCCGCCTCTCGCTGGCGGAGGAAACATTCATCGGGCTTTGCGAGCAGGTGTCGGAACGGTTTAGATGAGCTATCCTTCCGGCAACGATGAATCCCTCCCCCTCCACTCCCCGCCGGCATTTCGCGAGCGATAACTTCGCCGGCATTTGCCCGGAAGCGTGGGCCGCGATGGAGGCCGCGAATGTGGATCACGCACCCAGCTACGGCGAGGATCGCTGGAACCAGGAGGCCGTGCAGCTCATTCGCGAGATCTTCGAGACGGATTGCGAAGTGTTCTTCGTCTTCACCGGCACTTCCGCCAATTCATTGGCCGTCGCCACGACGTGCGCTCCCTTCGAAAGCGTCCTTTGCTCCGAGCACGCGCACCTCATCAGCGACGAATGCGGCGCCACCGGTTTCTTTGCGCACGGTGTCGTCCTCGAAGGATTGCCGGCCGTCCATGGCAAGGTGGCGTATCCGGAATTCGAACGCGGCGCCACCCGGCGCACGGACATCCATCATTCGCGCACGCGCCTGCTGAGTATCACGCAATCCACCGAGCTGGGCACCGTCTATTCCGTGGAGGAAGTCGCCGCCATCGGCAGCGTCGCGGACCGCCTGGGCCTGCGCTTTCACGTGGACGGCGCGCGCTTTGCCAATGCCGTCGCCGCGCTGGGCGTTGCGCCGCGCGCCATCACTTGGGAAGCGGGCGTGGACGTGCTGAGCTTTGGCGGCGCGAAGAATGGCCTGGCCTGTGGCGAAGCGCTGGTTTTCTTCGACCGACACCTCGCGCGCGATTTCGCCTATCGTCGCAAGCAGAGCGGACAACTCGCTTCCAAGATGCGCTTCCTCGCCGCGCCATGGCTCGGCTTGCTGCGCGATGGCGTGTGGCTGCGCCACGCCGGCCACGCCAATGCCATGGCCGCCGAACTGGAGCGCGGCTTGCGCGCCTTGCCCGGCGTTGAGATCGCGCACCCTCGCGAAGCCAATGCGGTCTTCGCGCAGCTCCCACCACAAGTGGTCACCGGTATGCACGCGCGCGGCTGGCAGTTCTACAATGATGTCGGTCCCACCGGCGCCGCCCGCCTCATGTGCGCCTGGGACACGCGGCCGGAAGACGTCGCCGCCTTTGTCGGCGATACGGCGGCATTGGCGAAATAGGGCGCGCTGGCGTAGATTGCAACGGAGGCCCCGATGCACCCCGAGCAACGCAAGATCGCCCGTGTCCTGTTCGACGAGTTTCACAGCGAAAGCTGGTCGATCTCGGAAGAACGCGCCCGCGAGATGGAGCCCGATCGCGCGGCCAATTCCTCCTACCATCTCGCCGCGAGCGTCCTCCAGGCGCGCGATTTCCTCGTCGCGCGCAACCTCGCCCAGCCCCTCCTCCCGGCAGTCCTCGCAGAGACCGATGTGCTCGTGCTGCCGCATCCCTGCGACGCCCGCTGGGAGCGCACCACCTCCCCCGGTTCACCCGCGTTGAGCGAACAGGAAATCAACGCCATCCAGGCTTTTGTGCGCGCAGGCGGCGGGCTGTTGGTGATCACAGAATACGAACACGACAAATACGGCGACAACCTCAACGCGTTACTCGCTCCCGCCGGCCTGCGCATTGAGAACGGCACCGCCTTCGACCGCTCGGCCTGTGTCCACGAGAATGCGGAATGGCTGCTCGCGGAGCCCAGCCCCGGCGCGCCGCTCGTGCACGGCGTCGGGCTGGCCTGTTTCTACCGAACCGGTTGGTGCACCGCCGAAGGCGAGGCCAATATCGCCTGGCAAACCTCGGCCAGGGCCCGCCCCGCGCACGCTGGCTTGATCGCTACCGCCCCGCTCGGCGCCGGGCGCATCGTGCTCGTCACGGACTCCGTGCTCTTTGGCGATGAACATCTCAAGGAGTACCAACACGAGCAGCTTTGGCTGAACATCCTCTACTGGCTGTCGGTCCCGAAAGCCGCCCAGTACTCGGCGCAACGCCTCGCCCCACCCTCGCCGCCAGACGCGTGGCCCCAGTTGAAGACCGCGATCAATCAATTGCGCGCGACGCAAAATCCCGATGGCAGCGTCGCTCCACCCGAGCAGTCCGCCGCCGCGCCACTCGTCTCCGAAGCCATCGCGGCCCTCGCCGCACTCGCTCCGCAATTTCCCCATCAGGCGGAATACTTCGCGCAAGTTCCCCGCGACTTCCACGCGTGGATGGATGCGGGCTTCCCGCACCCGGACTTCGGCAAATCGCTGGCGGTCTTCCAGCCGCAGCAACACCGGCAGGACGGACGCGAGCACCTCGTCCTCTTCCCACTCTACACGCCCAACGCGTCCAGCGACACGCGCTTCGAGGCGCTCATCATGCGCCTACCCTGGCCGGACTGGCTGGCCGGCATGGAACGCAACGCCTACCACAACCCGAAATTCGTTCCCGGCCATCTCGTCGATTTCACCGATGGCTACGCCAGCGAGTGCGCGGTGCTTTTCCCGGAGACAGTCTCCCTCACCGGCCAGCCGTGGAATCATTTCGCCACCATCTTCTGCGACCGCGAAGCACGGCGCTTGCAAAACTGCCTGCGTCGCGCCGCCGGCGTTGTCGGGCTCGAGCTGTTTCCCAAGCTCGAATTCTGGCTCGGCTCGCTCCCGCTCATCGAGGACACCGTGGCGCTCTGGGACCTCATTCACGATGCCTCGCACAGCATGGGCGAGCTGCCGTTCGATCCTTTCATGATCCGGCAGCGCGCCCCATTCTGGATGTACGCTCTCGAGGAATTACGCGTGGACTTGCGCGGTTTCGAGGAAGCCACCCGCCTCGCCGCGGAAGGCTTCCCCTTCGCGCGCTACGTCACGTGGGCCATCCTCCTCGACCGCGTGCTGCGCTTTCCCATCACCGGCTCACGCGTGCGCAACTACGATGCGCTCGGCGGGCAATTGCTCTTCGCCTACCTCCACCAGCACGACATCCTCGTCTGGCGCGACAACCGGCTGACGATCCATTGGGACGCTCTCGCGCGCGGCTTTCACGGTCTGCGCGAGGAGCTGGCCCGTCTCTACAAGAATGCCGCGGACAGCTCGAAGCTCTCTTTCTGGCTGGCCGGCCACGAGCTCATCTCCCGCTACGTCCGCCCCAATGTCGCCTCCCAATGGAAAGCCGGCGAAAGCGTGATCAACGACGAGCGCGACCTGAAGCGCTGGCTCACGCTGGTCCACGAGGATGAATTCCCCCTCGGTAACTTCCACGTCAATCTCCAGCGCAAGCTGGCGTGATTACTTCCGGAAGAACATCCACCCCACCAGCGCCAGGATCGGCAGCAGGACCGGGATGCTGTAGCGGATGATATAGAGAAAAAAGTTGGGCGTGTGGACCTTGGAGTGGTCGACGATGGCCTTGACCATGAAGTTGGGCCCGTTGCCGATGTAGGTCATCGCGCCAAAAAAAACGCTGCCCAGCGACACCGCAATCGCATACGGACCGTGCTGCTGGAGGAATTGCGCCACGTCGGCCGCATCATCGATCTTGAGCCCCTTCAAACCGAAGGCGGCGGTGAGAAATGTGAGATAGGTCGGCGCATTGTCCAGCACGCCGCTCAGGACGCCGCTAAACCAGTAAAAATGGATCGGCTGGGAAATGCCCAGCGCCCCGGCGTGGCATTCGAGATAGTCGAGCGCCGGCACCATCGTGGCGAAGATCCCGGCAAACAGCCACGCGACTTCCTTGATCGGTCCGAAGCTAAAGTGGTTGGCGTCGTGGATCGGCCGCCGCGTGGTCTTGTAGGAACCGACCGCCGCGATCACCATGAGCACCTCGCGCAAGCCTGGTGGCTGCTTGAGAAAGACGGCGGCGAGAATGATGGCCAGCCAGCCGAAGTTGCGCAGCCCTTCGATCTTGAACTCCTCGTGCCCCGTCTGCATCTCGCGGATCTTTTTCGGTGCGGCCAGAAAATTCACCCGATCCAACGCATAGAAAACAGCCACGATGCAGCCCACCGCCGTTGCCCAGGCCGGCAGGCATTTTGCCGTCACCCACCAAAAGGGCACTCCTTTCAAATAGCCGAGAAAGAGCGGCGGATCTCCAATCGGCGTCAGGCACCCGCCGACATTGCTCACGACGAAGATGAAGAATGCCGTATGAAACGTCGTGAAGCGATACTTGTTCATCCGGATCCACGGACGGATGAGCAGCATCGACGCTCCCGTCGTGCCGACGAGATTGGCGAGGATCGCGCCCACGATGAGATAGAGCGCATTGACCGACGGGGTCGCTTCGCCCTTGGTGCGGATGTGAATGCCGCCAGCCACCACAAAGAGCGAGCCGATGAACGAAATGAAGCTTACATACTCCCACGCCACGCCCAGCATGCGCCCCCCGGCGTGCAAACCGACGACATAGTAGAGCGCGGCGACGAGGCCGAGCCCGAAGGCGATCTTCTTGAAATGATGCTCCCAGACTTTCGGCAGGAGCAGCGGCATCGTGGCGATGCACAGCAGCAACGCCGCGAAGGGAATGATGAACAGCGGATTCGGATCGAGAACTGTCCCGGCCCCCAATAGCGTTATCGGAAGAGTTCCCGCCACGCCCCCTTAGAGTGACAGGTAGGCCGAGATCGTAGCCGTCAGCGAGAGTCCGGCGATCCCCGTCATCAGTTGGGCGAGCAGACGCAGGCTCTCATCCTTGCGGCTGCGCCACCAGGTCCCCATCGCCCGGCCGCCAAAGAGCATCGTCGTAAAAAACGGGAGCATGATCGCCCACTCCATCCTCTGGTGGCTCGCGGCGTGGTACGCGGCGAGCAGCATGCAACTGCTGCCAAAGATGGTATTGAGGAAGATGGAGCGGCTGCTGGTCAGGCGCCAGAGATAGCCGCCGAGCAGCAAGACCGCGAGGGAGATGGTGAGCAGGAGAATAACGGTGGGAGTCATAGGGGATGAGGAGTAAATTTCTTGATGATTCGTGCCTGGCGAGCACTGCTTACTGATTACTAACTACTGATTACTTTGTATGCAGTTTCCAGTAATCAGTTAATCAGTAGTTGCCAGGGGGAGCGGGTGGCGAGGGATTGGACCCCGCCACGCCGCGTTGGGTTTATAGGTTGGTGATGGAGTTAGACGGCTTTGTCGCCGGTTTCTTCCGTGCGAATCCGCACGGCTTCAGAGACGGGTGAGATGAAGACTTTACCGTCTCCGATCTTGCCTGTTTTCGCGGCCTTGACGATCGCGGCGGCGGCACTCTCGACGATGGCGTCGGTGACGACGACCTCGATCTTGATCTTCGGGAGAAAATCCACCGTGTATTCACTGCCGCGGTAGATCTCCGTGTGTCCCTTCTGACGGCCGAAGCCTTTTACTTCGGTCACCGTCATGCCCTCCACGCCGATCTCGGCCAGGGCGTCCTTCACCTCTTCCAGCTTGAAGGGCTTGATAATCGCTTCGATTTTTTTCATTCGATTGGGTTCTCCTGCGGGTTCCGCCAGGCCCGGCTGCACAAACCATTAAGCAGCCGGACCCGGACGGAGTACCCTGTAGAGGATTAGTCGACCTTCGGTGACGTACGGTCCGTGAGTTGGAAGTCCGGATAGGCTTCCGCACCCATTTCCGGAATGTCGAGACCCATGATCTCATCTTCGCGCTTCGAGCGGATCGGCACGATCAGGTTCGAGATCTTGAAGAACGCGAACGAGAAGATGAAGATGAAGATGAACAGCGCGCTCACGTCGACGATTTGCGCCATCAATTGCGCTCCGTCTCCCGCGGGTGCGCCGAAGAACGTCCCAAAGATGCCGGTCACGCCCTGGTCGGCCCAGCCTTTGGAGACTAGGTCGTTGTAAGTCTTGAGCATCCCATCCGCGTTCGTGTTGACGATCTGGAAGGCGCCGTCCTTGAATAGCTTGTGCACGCCGCCCCAGCCGGCGCCATAACTGCCGTTGGCAAAGATGCCGACGCTCAGCACGCCCCAGCATCCGCAGACGCCGTGCACCGAGATCGCGCCCACGGGATCGTCGATCCCGCGCTTTTCCCAGAAGAACACCGAGAAGACGACGATGATACCGGCGATGAAGCCGAGGATGACAGCTCCCAGCGAGCTGACGAAGGCGCAAGGCGCGGTAATCGCGACGAGGCCGGCCAGCAGGCCGTTGCAGAGCATGGACGGGTCGGGTTTACCGGTCACGAGATACATCGTGAGCAGTGCGCCAACGGACGCCGCGGCGCCGGCCAGCATGGTATTCACCGCGATCACCGCGATGCGACTGTCGGTGCCCGCGAGCGTGGAGCCGGGGTTGAAGCCGAACCAGCCGAAGGCGAGGATAAACGTACCGAGCATGACCATCGGGATATCGTGGCCAGGCATCGGACGGGCTTTCCCGTCTTTGCCAAACTTGCCCAGGCGCGCTCCGATACAAATGGAGCCAGCGAGGCCAATGACGCCACCGCACATGTGCACCACGCCGGAACCAGCGAAGTCCACCGCACCGTGGCCGAGGGCAAAGTTCTGGCCGAGCTGCGCGAGCCAGCCACCACCCCAGACCCAGTTGCCGTAAATGGCATACGGGAACATGCCGACCCAGAAACCGTAGACGATGAAGTGCTTGAAGTTCCAGCGTTCCGCCATGGCGCCCGTCGGGATGGTCGCCGTGGTATCCATGAAGACCATTTCAAACAGGAACAGCGTGAAGACCGCGGTATCGAACACTGATGGCCCAAGGCAGAAGCCCTTGGTGCCAATGATGCCGAAGGGCTTGCCAAAGATGGTCCAGGTGATACCGCCATCCAGGTTCGCCAGGCCCTGGCCCAGCGGAGGTTGCCAGCCGATTCCCACCGGACCGTTCCAGTAGTTACCGAACATGAACGCGAAGCCGCAGACCCAGAACCCGAGCATGCCGAGGCCATAGATCATGAAGTTCGTCGCCATCACGTGCGCCGCATTCTTGGCGCGGCACAGACCGGTTTCCACCAAGGCAAAACCCGCCTGCATGAACATGACGAGGAAGCCCGTCACCAGCGTCCACATCAGGTTGAGCGAGATTTTGTTGTGGGCCACGTTGGCGATCACTTCGTCCGGCGTCACTTTGCCTTTGCCATCGGGATTGATGGTCGAAGTGTCGGCCGGAATGGGCCATTGGAGATCCATTGCCGTACCGGCGTTGCCACCGTTGATCTTGTCTGTGTTGGCGGTCGTCCCCGTGGAATCCGGCGTGTCCGTTTTCGCCGCGGGTGCAGCGGCCGCATCGGCGGGCGCGGCGGCGGCGGGAGCAGCATCTTTCGGTGCCTCGGCGGCCGGAGCCGGCGCGGCAGCGGGGGGTGCTTCCGGTGGTTTGTCTTGAGCTTGTACGGAAGGTGCCCCGAGCACCATCCAGCCAAGAGCCCCGGCGGTAGCGGCCAGGAGCGCCATTCGTTGGCGTAGTTTCATATAGCGATAATGGATGTCTGTGTTGTTGGTGGTTAAAAGTGCTCTCGCCGTTCCAACAGCTACAGACCGCTACGCCACGGGGAAAATCCGGTCATGAGTATGTGGAGATTCGAGAGCACTAATCTTGGTTGTAGAACCGGGCGTGATGACCGGTTCGATTGCGTCGCCACGGCTTAGCAGCACTTATGCCAATGAAATCAGAGACTTGCTCCCGGTTAATTTCCTCTCTGTAAATCATTAACCCCCTTCCCGTCTGAACTTACAACTGACCGCCCGATCCGGCGCGTCCCCCGCTCAATTCACGCCAAAATGCGCAAATCAAACCACCAACTTGTAACGGACGCCATTACACACCACATATCATGCACTGCACGTGCTATTTGCGTGGCATTTTTCCTTCGCCCCAAGCCGAAATTGCACTGGGGGTCGGCGCGGATGGAAAAGAGATAACCATCCCTCCCACTGCGGTAACATTCCTTTTCTGATCGCTCGCCCGCCTGCCTTCGACCGAGCACTCCTGCACTTTTTCCGCAATGGAGCCAACAGAGCCAATGGAGCAATGCACTTTTTTTGTCGAGTTGGGGCAAGATGGGCGCATGCAAATAAACCCCGAGTATTCCACCCGTACGGGCAAGATCGCCCGCCTCCCGCAAGCCATCCGCCAGCGGCTCAACGAACGTCTCGCCGATGGCGAGCCCCAGCAACTCCTCGTCGCCTGGCTCAATGAAATGGACACCATCCAGGAACGCCTGGAGGAACTCTTCGAGGGTCGGCCCATCACCGAGCAAAACCTCAGCGACTGGAAACAAGGCGGCTTCCTCGACTGGCAGCGCAGCCAGGAAGCCCGCGGTCTGGTCCTCGAGTGCTTGAGTGAAGTCGAGGAACTGGGCAACGAAATCGGCGAGGAGGCCCTGCTGGACCGCGTGACCACCATGGTGGCCGTCGTCCTGTTGCGGCTCTTCCGCGAGGCGGCCACCGCCGAGAGCGGCCCGCAGCAACGCCAGGCGGTGCTGGAACTGGCCCGCGAGATGGCCCGGTTGCGCCGGGGCGATCATCAGCGCCAGCACCTGCGCCTGCTCACCGAGCGGGAGCGCCGGGAGACGCCGTCGGAATACGAGCGCGACCGCCTCCTGCAAATCGAACTGCAACGCCAATCCGAGCAGGAAGAGGAGACGTGGAGCATGCGCGCCGACGCGTTGCGCGCGGAATATGTCGTCGGGCGGAAAAACGGGGCGCTCACCCCGGAACGCCAGGAGTGGATCGAGGGGTTCTTTGAGGCCAATCCCGACTTGGGTGACCTGCCGAAGGAAGTCGATCCTCTCGAAGAGGCGAAGGGCAAGGTCGAAGAAGAGGGCCGCCCGCAGCCGGCCAAGCGGAAGGCGCGCGGAAAGGCTCACCCGGAACCGCCGGAAAGCACTGACCAACACCCCGCCGATCCAGTGTAATCGTGCCCAGTCGTGCCTAATCGTGTCAGAAATTCTTCCGGCCCATGCCGCTCAGCGACCGGAAAAGGAATGCCAGCGAATCACACAGATCACACGAATGAAAAGGATTCCATTCGTGTCATTCGCGTGATTTGCGGGCCAAAGTTTTCAGGTCGCTCACGCCCGCGGGTGGGCGTCGTCGTAGGCGGTTTTCAGGCGCTCGATAGTCACATGCGTGTAGATCTGCGTGGTCGAAAGGCTGGCGTGACCGAGCAGCGATTGCACGCTGCGCAGGTCGGCCCCGGCATCGAGCAGATGCGTGGCAAAGCTATGCCGCAGCTTGTGCGGGCTGAGCTTGATCGGGATGCTGGTGTGCGGCAGGTAGCGCTTCAGCACCAGCCACACGTTCGGATGGGCCATGCGGCGGCGCAGTTTGCTGATGAAGAGCGGCCCCGCGTGGACGTTCGCTTCCTGCCGGTACTTCTGGATCGCCGCCAGGGCCGGCGCGCCGACGGGCACGACGCGTTCCTTGCGCCCCTTGCCCAGCACGCGCACGCTTTCCGAATACATGTCCACGCTGCTCACATCGAGCGCCACCAGTTCCGCGAGACGCAGCCCGCTGCTGTAGAAAAGCTCCAGGATCGCCGCATCGCGTGCGGGCATCCAGACCGGGGCGCGCCCGGATTTCTCGATGCGCAACGGGGCGGTGAGCAGTTCGTCGATCTGCTTCGCCGTGAGCACCAGCGGCAGCTTTTTCTCCAGCTTCGGCAGTTGCACTTCCTTGAGCGGATTGTCGGTCAGCCCGTGCCGCTCGGTGAGGAATTTATAAAACGTGCGCAGCGCCGCGAAGTGCAGGCGAATGGTCGGCCGGGCGATGCCGCGCTTGGCGCAATCGAACAAATAGCGCCGGAAATGATCCGGCGTCAGTTCCTTCCACGCGGGCAGATTCGGCGTCTTGCGGATTTCCGCGAGGGCGTGCCGGTAGTTGATGAGGGTGCGCGGCGAGGAATTGCGCTCCACCTCGAGGAAGCGGAAAAAATCATCGGCGAAGCGATCGCGATTGGGGCGTTTCAAGACGCCGGGAAGGTAGGCGACGAAAGACCTGCTGGCCAGCCCGCTGCGAACGGAACTTTGCTTTTACCGCAAAGGGCGCAGACGGATGGGATCTCTCATCTCTTTCTCTGCGAGCCTCTGCGTCCTTTGCGCTCTCTGCGGTCAATCAAACCGCGCTACTTCAATGCAGGCAACGCCCAGCACGAATCGCCCATCGCCAGCGGGGCGTTGCGACTACTTCTTCCCGATCAGCGGCTTCAGCTCGCTGGGCTGGCCGGTCGAGCCGACATCGCCCTTGCGCGAGGTGCCGCGCACGAAGGACAGCGTGGCCGAGCGCTTCTCCACCTTGTCGGGCGATTGCGCCACGATCGGGATCGCGAAGTCGCCGTCCGGCAGCGTGAAGTGGTAGCGGAAGGTCCCATCGGGCGCGAGTTTGATCTCCTGCCCATCGACCCACACGGTCGCATCCGGATGCGTGCCGCCATAGAAAATGATCTCCGCGTTGACGTGCATGTAGAAGCCGCGCTCGCGCTTCACGCTGAAGGGCTGCGCACTCCAGCTCGCACCGATGCCGCTGAAGAGACTCGTCGTCGTCGGCCCGAGGGTGTCGAGCAATGCGCCGGAAAGCCCGCTGGCACTCTCGCTGTGCAGCTTTTGCTGGAGTTGCTTGCGCAGAAGCTGGTCGATCTCTTCCGAGCCGAGGCCGAGGCCGTCGACGAGCGTGTCGCCGAGCAGGGCGGCGAGGAGGCGCTTCTGGTCTTCGTTCCAGGTCGGCGCGAGGCCGGCACGGAATTCCAGGCGGCCTTCGCCCGCGATCCGGGCCAGCGCTTCGATGAGGCTTTCGCCTTCCTGCATCTTCTCCTTCACCATCTCGAGCAACCGCTCGAAGGTCAGATGCGCGGGCACCGTCGCAAAATCCGCAGCGCCGTCGTCGGCCAGCGCATCGGCCGGCGTCACCGCCACGCCCGATTGCACCGCCATCTGCCACTGGCCGGCCTTGTTGAAAAAGCCGATCTCCGCGAAGTAGGCCGTGTCCGGGCTGTTCACCGCGACGTACCAATTGCGCGCCTCGGGATTGATCTCCACCAGCGCCGCATCCGCACCCGCGGTGGTTGTCACCTTGAGGAAAAATTGCTTCGCCCCACCGCGAAAATCGCTCGCCGGATACTTCGCCCAATTGAAATCCCAATAGCTGAACAGCCAGCGCGGATCACGCGCCACGAGAAACAGCGTGTCCTCAAAATACGTCTCGGGCAATTGCCCCAGGTCCTCGTAAGCGGGTACGGCCGGGCCCGTGCTTTCCGTCGCCGATCCGATCTCGAACTTATGCACTTCCACTTCTTCCACGCTGGCGCTCACCGGCTCCTTGGCGATCTGGAAGGCACCGTTCTTTTTTGCGGCCGTCGAGGCGCTGCTTTTCGTTGGATCGGGATTGGATTCGGGCATAGTGATATCTCTTCGTTACGACGCGGTCTGCTTGGACGTCCCGCGCCGTGTATCGGTTCAATCTTTTCCCGTCAACACATTTATCCCATTTTGCGCCCAATCTTTACAATTACGTGTCACACGTAAGCGTAAACCTGACTAATTCCTGTATTATTCTAACTCATGTTGACCAAACGCGTCATTCCCTGCCTTGATGTTCACGATGGAAAAGTGACCCGCGGCGTCCAATTTGGCCGCGCCGAGGACGGTGGCCTCCGCAATGTCGGCGATCCCGTGGATCTCGCCATCCGCTACAACGACCAGGGGGCCGATGAAATGGTCTTCTTCGACATCACCGCCAGCGCACACGGGCGCTCCACGATGATCGACGTGATCCAGCGCACGGCTGCGCATTGCTTCATGCCGCTGACCGTCGGCGGCGGCATCCGCACGACCGAGGACATGCACGCCCTGCTCCACGCCGGCGCGGACAAAGTGAGCATCAATTCCAGCGCCATCGCCACGCCGGAATTGATCAGCGCGGGCGCGGAGAAGTTCGGCAGCCAGTGCATCGTCGTGAGCATCGACGCCAAGAAGACGGCGCCCGACCGTTGGGAAGTCTTCGTGCAAGGCGGACGCAAGCCCACCGGCCTCGACGCCATCGCCTGGGCGGTGGAAGCCGTGCAACGTGGCGCGGGCGAGATCGTCCTCAATTCCATCGACGCCGATGGCACCAAGGCCGGCTACGATCTCACCATCACCCGTCGCATCAGCGAAGCCGTGGGCGTTCCAGTGGTGGCCAGTGGTGGCGCGGGCACGCTCGCCCACATGGCGGAAGTCCTCGACGCGGGCAAGGCGGACGCCGTCCTCGCCGCGAGCATCTTCCACTTCGGCACCTACACCGTCGGGGACGTGAAGCACTACCTCGCGGAACATGGCGTACCGGTGCGCCTGCCGGAAACCGTCAGCGCCTAGCGGTGGTGGCTCCCGCCACCGCCACCGCAATTCCGAGCAAACGATCGCAATCCCAAGCAAGCCAGCCTTCGCCTGCGTCCGCTAGCATCGCCGCCTCATGAACCTCCGCACCCGTTCCGCCGCGACCATTCTCGCGGCGCTGCTCCTCATCGCCGCTACAAGTTCCCTTCGCGCTGGCGACACCGGTAAAGCCACCGTCACCGCCACGCCCGACACGCACTACGGCCTCTTCGGCCTGCTTGATCATCGCAGCTCCTACGGCACGGGAGTGATCCCCGAGCCCATGCTGATCGACGAGACGGATGTGGATGACGAATTCCGCGTCGATTGGTTCCATGCCAGGGCCGGCTCGGCCCGGACCGATGAAGGGAAGATCGAATTGGAAAAGTCGTTTGGCTTGGTCACTTTGGAAATCGAATTGCCCTATGAGCGCCACTCGTCGCCCGATGGCGTCGAGCGAGGCATGAGCAACGTCGACATCGGCGTGCGCGCCCCGGTCTTTCAGTACGTTTCGCCCAATGAATTCTTTGACACCACCTTTGGCGTGGCTTTCGAAGTTGGCATCCCCACCACCTCGCAGGTGAGCAAGAATGCCGAGTGGGTGCCCAAGGTTTTCAATGACTTGCGCTTCGGCTCCCATGTTTCGCTCCAGTCGATCTGCGGTCTCTCCATGCTCTCCGGCCCGGGGGAAGACAGCGGCTTGCATGTGTTTGAGTACGGCTTCGTTTTCGGCGTCACCTTCCAGCACAAGGAACTGCCGATCCCGGGAGTGCAGCAGTTCATTCCCCTGTTCGAAATCTCCGGCGAGAAGCAACTCAACCATGGCGAAGCGCACAACAGCCTTCTGGCCAACGCGGGCTTTCGCGTGAACCTGAAAGCCATCGGCTCCATTCAGCCCCGCCTCGGCGTGGGCTACGTCTTCCCGATGAATGAAGTGGCCCGCGAAGACATCCACCACGGGATCTACACGAGCCTGGTCTTCGAGTTCTAACGCGCGGGTGATCCGGCCGGGTCGGCTACATCGCGATAGAGATAAGTTGTCCCAAAATCATGACGGATCGTCTCCAGCTGCAGTTTACGGCCGGGAGCGGGCTTCGGCGGCTGGCTCGCGCAACTGGCGAGAGTCAGCAGGCTGGCGAGAAGCAAGAAGGGCAAGACGGGCTTCATCGGTGGGAACCTCGCATATTGCCGACCATCAATCACCTCTTTAGCATGACCACATGAGTGCCGACCCATCGCCCGAGTGCTGCCAGATCGATCGCCGGGGCTTCCTGCTCCTCACGGCCACGGCCGTCGTCGCCGCGGGTTGCGAGGCCGTCCATTCCGGCAGCAACCCGGCGCCGGGCAGCGCGCGCGTCGTCGATGCCGGCCCGGCGAGTGGCTATGCGAACGAAGGCGTCTATGCCCAGTACCGCGCTCTCGGATTCTTCCTCGTCCGGCGTGGTAGCCAGTTCACCGCTCTCTCCTCGCTTTGCACTCACCGGCATTGCAAACTCGATGCCGAAGCGGACCACACGTTCTATTGCCCCTGCCACGGCTCGACCTTCGATCCCACGGGCAAGGTGACCGAAGGCCCGGCGAAGCGTCCCCTGCCCGTCTTCGCCACCTCCACCGACGCGCGCGGCCACCTGCTCGTGACAGTCACTGGCTAACCGGCGCCTTCCACGGCTGCAATGATGCGCACCGCTTGCGCGGCGGCGCGGACATGGTGGACGCGGAAAATGTGGGCGCCCCGCAGCATCCCTTGGACGATGCAAGCCACGGTCCCGGCATCGCGTTCCGCCGCGTTGGGCAGCCCGAGCACTTCGCCGATCACGGTCTTGCGGGACACCGGCAGCAGGATCGGACGGCCGAATTGGTGCAGGCGGTCGAGCTCACGATAGATGCGCAGGTTGTCGCCACGCTGCTTGGCGAAATCGATGCCGGGATCGAGGAGGATTGCCTCGCGCGCCACCCCGGCCCGCTCGGCGAGGGCGATTTTCGCGGCGAAGAACTCCTCGAGGCGCGCCATGATGTCGTCGTAGCCGACATGGGTGTGCGCGACCTTCGGCTCCCCGACGGTGTGCATGATGAGCAGCGCCGCTCCCGAGTCGGCGCACAGGCGGGCATTCTCATCGGTGGGCAGGCCGCTGATGTCATTGAGCAATTCGCCGCCGCGGGGAAGCACCTGGCGGATGACGCCCGGCCGCCAGGCATTGATCGAAAGGAGCGGCGAGGGCGTGCCGGTCGGTCTGTCTTCACGCAACTCCGGCCAGCGTTCGATGAAGCGCCGCAGTTGCGCGGCCTCCTCTTCCTCGGGAATGGGGCCGCGATTGGTCCGTGCGCTTTCGGCGCCGATGTCGATGATGTCCGCGCCGTCGGCCAGTTGCTGGCGGGCGCGAGTGAGGGCGGCATCGATGTCCGTCACCCCATCGCCGCTGAAGGAATCGGCCACGAGATTGACGATACCCATGACCAGCGGACGCACCGGGAACTCGATCGAGACATCGCGCAGGACCAGCTTCACGGCAGCGGCACGAAGGAAAGCTGCCGCTGCGCGAACCGGCCCGTCTGCGTATAGCCCGCCGCCTTGGCAAGGGCCACAGCTTCCGCAAACCCAGCACCTAATTCCTCGACAGCATGAGCATCCGAATTGATCAGCAACGGCACCCCGGCCTTGGCCGCGAGTTCGATAAACTCGCGCGCGGGATATTGCTCGCGGCAATCCTTGCGCCACCCGGCGGTGTTGATCTCGTAGGGCGTCTTCGTCTCGGCCAGGGCAGCGATGGCGGGTTCGTAGAAGCGGCGCAGATCCCCTTCGGGACGAAACCCGAACTTCTTGGGCAGGTCGGGGTGCGCGACGAAATCGAACAACCCACTGCGTATACACTGCTCGTAACCCTGCCAGTAACTCGTCCAGATCTCCTCGGCGTGACCCACGTGCCGACCGACGTACTTCGGGTTGTCGACCTCCAGGCCGTCGCGCAGGTAATGCACGCTGCCGATGAAATAGTCCCACTTCGCCATGACGGCGAGCTCCTCGATCCAGGCTTCGCGACCCGCGAGGAAATCGCACTCCAGGCCGACGCGAATGGAAAGCTGGGGATATTCGGCCCGTGCCTTCTCCACTTCCTCCAGATAGCGCGGCAGGTCTTCGCGGAGCATGCGCCAGTCATCGAAATACTCTGGCATCGGGTTGTGATCGGCAAAGCCCAGTTCGCCCAGGCCGAGTTCCACGGCACGCCGCGCAAACTCGACCGGCCAGCCCGTGGCGTGGTGGCAAAGCGGGGTGTGAACATGATAATCGGCGAGCGCGGAAAACATCGGTTGGGGCCAATTTGGCGGAACATTCCGGATGAAGCACGCGCGAACTCTCCGCTTGCCGCGAATCGGCGGTGCGGCCAACCTTGTGCCCGCATGAGATTTATCGAGACCGTCTTCCAAAAACTGAAGCGGCACCCCAAACGCATCGTCTTCCCCGAAGGCACCGAGCCGCGCGTGCTGCGCGCCGCCGCGCGCTTCGTGAAATTGCAGCTCGGCGCGCCGGTGGTGCTCGGGCGCAAGGAGGACATCGAGAAGATCGCCCTCGCCGAGGACGTGAGCCTCGACCACATCGGCATCATCGATCCCGCGACCTCGTCCGAGTTGCCCTCCTTTGTCGCGCGGCTGGAGAAGCTCAAGCGTTACCGCGATCTTGGCGCCAAGCAGGCCACCGAGATTCTGGCCAACCCGAATTACTTCGGCGCGATGATGGTGCAGTACGGGCAGGTAGACGGCTTGGTCACGGGCGCCCGGGAAACCGCCAGCAGCGCGCTGCGACCGCTCATCCAGCTCATCAAGCCACTGCCGACCACGACGAGCATCTCCAGTTGCATGATGCTCGACCTTTCCAACAAGCGCTACGGCGAGCGCGGCGTCATGATCTTCGGCGATTGCGCGGTCATCCCCGATCCCTCGGTCGAGCAACTTTCCGACATTGCCGTGCAGGCCGGCACGATCTGCCGCCAGCTCACCGGCAACAAACCGCGCATTGCCTTGCTCAGCTTTTCGACCAAGGGCAGCGCCAGCCTGGCCTCGCCACAAAAGGTGGCCGCCGCGACCGCGCTCGCCCGCAAGAAAGCCGAAGAGCAGATGCTCGAGATGGAGATCGATGGCGAGTTGCAGGCCGACACCGCGTTGCTGCCGGACCTGGCCTCGCGCAAGGCGCCCACCAGCCTCGTGGCCGGCAAAGCCAACGTGCTCGTCTTCCCGGACCTGAACAGCGGCAACATTGGCGCCAAGCTCGTGCAGTATCTCGCCGGCGCGGAAACCTACGGGCAAATCCTGCTCGGCCTTTCGCGTCCTTGCGCCGATCTCTCGCGCGGCGCGACTGAAGACGACATCCTCGGCGTCGCGGCGATCCTCGGCTTGCAGGCCATCGAATACCGCAAGCTCTACCCCCCAAACACCCCCAGCGAAGCCTGATGAAAACGAACATCTGCGCCTCGCATGAATAGCGTCACCCCTCGTCTCTTCGTCGCCGCGACTGAGCAGAACGCGGGCAAAACCACCACTTCGCTCGGGCTCTTTTCCGCCCTGCAAAAGCGCCTCGGACGCATCGGCTTCATCAAGCCGGTGGGCCAGCGCTTCGTCGAGGTGGAGGGCAAGCGGATCGACGAGGACTCCGTGCTCATCGACCAGACCTTCGGCGTCCGCACGCCCCTCGAAGCCATGAGCCCGATCGCGGTGGAGCCGGACTTTACGCGGCGATATATCGAGGATTCCAACAACGAATTCCTCGTGCGGCGCATCCAGCACTCCTTCGACCGCGCGGCTTGGGAAAAGGACTTCGTCATCATCGAGGGCACCGGTCATGCGGGTGTCGGCTCCGTGTTCGATCTCTCCAATGCCCGCGTGGCCAAGCTGCTCGGCAGCAAAGTCCTGCTCATTGCCGGCGGCGGCATCGGCAAGCCGATCGACGAGGTGGCCTTGAACAAAGCGCTCTTCGACAAGGAAGGCGTGGAGTTGGTCGGCGTGATTCTGAACAAGATCATCCCGGAGAAATACGATTACGTCTGCGACTTCGCCCGGCGCGGGCTCAAGCGGCTCGGCATCGACCTGATCGGCGCCATTCCCGAGGAGCCGATCCTCGCCAATGCGACGCTCGGCCAGATCTGCAAGACGACTCGCGGACAATTCATCAATGGCAAAACAAAATCGCGCCGGCGCGTGCAGAAGATCGTCATTGGGGCGATGAACTCCGGCCACGCCATGGCGCATTTCAAACCCGGCACGCTGATCATCACTCCGGGCGACCGCGAAGATGTGATCCTCGCCGCGCTTTCCTCCAGCACCTTGAGCGAGAACGACGGTCATTCCATCGCCGGGCTCGTGTTGTCCGGCGATCTCGTCCCGAATTCCCCGATCATGGAGCTGCTGAAAAACTCCGACGTGCCCACCATCGCCTCACCGCTCGACAGCTACACCGTGGCCAGCAGCATTCATTCGATGACGGTCAAGACCCTCCCCGGCGACGTGGAGAAAATCGACAAGATCCAATCTCTCGTCGATCGCTACGTGGAAGTGGATCGGTTGCTCGGGAAGCTTCAGGAGGCCAGTGAGTAGTAATCAGTGGTCAGTGACTGAATACTGATTACTGATCACTTCCACCCCGCTAATCCCGCGGCGTCTCCTGCTTCGGCTCCACGGGTTCCGCGCGGCGCACTTCCATGTCTTCCTGCGGGTCGGGTTTGTCCGGCTTGTCCGCTTTCTTTTTCTTTGCCTTCTTGTCCCTGGCTTCGTCCTGGAAGACTTCGCGCAGGACTTTGCCGATGAGCGGCGCAGCCACGGTGCCGCCGTGGACTTCGGCGTTGCTGACATCGCTCTCGAACAGTGCGGCGAACGCATACTTCGGTTTGTCCCCCGGGGCGAAGCCGGAGAACCAGGCGGCAGTGCGTTCCTTGCTTTTCGGGCCCCATTGCGCGGTACCGGTCTTGCCCGCGACCTTCACATTCGGCACCGAGGCCTTGCCCGCGGTCCCATTGGCGTCCGAGACCACCTGCACCATGCCGCGCTTCACCTCCTTCAAGATCTTCGGCTCGAAATCGATCTGCGAACGAGCCCGCACCCCATAGGCCGTGACGATCTTGCCATCGATGCTCTGCACCTGGCGCACGAGACGCGTCTGGTAAAAAGTGCCGCCATTGCCGACGACGGCCATGGCCTGCGCGAGTTGCAGCGGCGTAACCAGTACGTCGCCCTGACCGATGGAAAAGTTCGCCAAGTCACCGTCGAGCATCTTGCGCCCGTGCACTTTCTTCATGAACTCATCGGTCGGAATGCGCCCTTCGTTCTCCGCCGCCAGGGGAATGCCGGTGCGCGCCGAAACCCATTTTCAACGCCCAATCACCCATCTTGCGGCTGCCCGTCTTGATCCCCACTTGATAGAACCACGTGTCGCACGATTGCGTGAGCGCATCGGCAAAGTTCAACGAACCCGCGCCGGTCTTCTTCCAGTTGCGGAAGGTCATGTGGCCGATCTCCATCGACGAGGGGCAACTAAACTCGCTGTCCGTCTCGATGACATGCTCCTGCAAGGCCGCAATACCCACCGGAATCTTGAACGTCGAACCGGGTGGGTAAGAAGAACGATACGCCCGCGGCAGCAGCGGAATCTGCGGATCGTCCTGCAACGCCTTGAAGGCATCGGAGGAGATATTCGGGATGAACCAATTCGGATCGATCGTCGGCCACGAAACCATGGCGAGGATGTCCCCGTTGTTCGGGTCCACGATGACCAGTGCGCCGCGCTTCACTCCCTTTTCGAGGGTCTGCTCGCAGAGCCGTTGCAGGTCGAGATCGAGCGTGGTGACGACGTTGTAGCCCGGCTGTGGAGGGAGCACGACCTGCTCGCTCGCCTTCCGTCCGCTCGGGTCGAAGGTGATGTTGTACTGGCCCTCCTTGCCTTGCAGTTGATCGTCGAAAGTTTGCTCCAGGCCTTCGCGCCCTTCCGCGCCGGGCCAGAGCACCTCGTTGTTCTGGATCGGCCCATCGGGCATGCGCCCGGTGCGCCCCGCGTAACCGATGATATGGCCGGCCAGTCCGCCATTCGGATAGTAGCGCTGGTAGGTCGGGAGCAGC
>NZ_JBDUCX010000332.1:0-5970 GCF_040003245.1 Chthoniobacter sp. | reverse complement strand
TTGAATTCGAATGCAATTCTCTCGATGATTGCTCCGATCGACGCGAACTACGCGGGTATGACCAGCGACGCGAAACCAGGACCCCACGTCTTGCTCCAGGTCGAAGACAACGGCCAGGGGATCTCGCCGGAGATCATCGAAAAGATCTTCGACCCATTTTTCACCACCAAGGAAATTGGCAAAGGTACCGGGCTTGGACTGTCCACGTCGCTGGGCATCGTCAAAAGCCACGGCGGATTCGTTCACGTTTACAGCGAACTGGGGAGTGGCACGACCTTCAAGGTTTACCTCCCAGCGCTCTCCGAAAGTTCGCTAGAGTCAGGCGTCCGAGTGGAAGCAGAATTGCCGAGGGGCAACGGGGAATTGATCCTCGTGGTCGATGACGAATCCTCCGTGCGCCAGATCACCAGGCAAACCCTGGAAAGTTTTGGCTACCACGTGGTGGAAGCTGCGGACGGCGTGGAGGCGATTTCCATATTCACCTTGCGAGGAAAGGAGATCGCCGCCCTGCTGACGGACATGATGATGCCCGTCCTGGATGGCCCGGCAACCATTCAGGTCTTCCGGCGGCTGAATCCCGATTTGCCAATTATTGCGGCGAGCGGACTGGCTGCCAACAGCGAGACGGCAAAGGTCGCCAGCCTGGGTGTGAAACATTTTCTGCCGAAGCCCTACACAGCGGAAGCACTCCTGAAGACATTGCGGCAGGCCTTGGGCCGGACGAAACGCTAATTCCGGTAGCAAAGCAGGATGACCATCCGCGTGCGCGTGTCACCTGGAGATAAATTGCTGACCCACCTGCGATTCTTGCCTGGCGTCTGGCCCTTGCGGGGGAGACGAGGTGCCTCCCCGCCGTCCCGCTAGGCTCTCGGCCCGCGCGCCCTGCGCCCCGAAATCTTCACCGCGGGATACAAACCGGGGCAGCAGCCCATCTGCTCGACGAAGGCTTTATTGAAGGCGCTCAGACTGCTGTAGCCGACGCTCATCGCGGCTTCGGTGACGTTCGCCTTGCCCGTTTGCAAGAGCTCGGCGGCGCGCTCGATGCGCTTGGTGCGCAGGTAGCGCGGGATGCTCATGCCGGCCTGCTCGGCGAAGACGCGGCTGAGATGAAACGGGCTGCAATCGACTTCCTTCGCCAGCATCTCGAGCGAGGGCGGATTCTCCAGGTCGCGCTCGATGAGGTAGCGCACGCGATCGATGCGTTCGCGGTTTTGCCGCTGGTGGCGATGGCAGAAGAGCTCGGTGGCGGTGTCGGCGACGAAGAGGGTCTGCGCGAGGATTTCGAGGACCTTGGCGCGATACCACATGGGGCGCGCGGATTCGGGGACCGGCGGCTGGAGGAGTTCCATGCGCGTGCCGAGGAGCGAGGGCGGCAGCGGCATGATCTCCAGCCACGCGGGCGGCGCGCCCGTGCTGTCCATGAAACGGCAGACGGGCTCCTTCAAGCGCTCGCGGTTGGCATCGAAGTGGGTGCGCAGGAATTCACGGCCCATTTCCAAGGTGAGAAAGCGATGCCACGAACCGGCGGCGCGCTGCGCCTTCGGCCGGCCCGGATGCGTGGTGTAGAGGGCGACCTGGCCCGCTTCGATGCGCTGCGCGGCGGCGCCATCCTCCAGCGTGCCGGAGCCGGAGAAGTTGAGGCAGATCTCCAGGCATCCGGGGTGAAAACTGCGCGCCCAATCCATGTCGGCGTCCACCCGGAAGTCGTGCCATTCGATGCTCACCCCACCGCCAAAGAAGCTACCGTCCAGCGGTCGCCAGACGCCGTTCACCCCCTCCCAAACCGCCTGCTCCGTGAGGCGCACGGTGGCCGCCGCCGACCCTGGCGCCGTCGGACGGAAAGAGGCAGGCGAGGGCGAAGGAGTATCCGGCCAGAGCATTTGATGAGATTAAGTCTCAATAGCAACCTGCCGTCAACCGCTTTTGGGAATGGGTAAGGGCGGCTGCGCGCGATCAGCCAAGTCCCATGGGCCCTATTGGCTCCATGGGGTGCATTGGCTGTGTGGGCTCCATTGGCTCCATTGCGGAATACGCCCCTTTTTCCGCCTTTTTCCGCGTTTCCCGTCCTTGGCTAAAAGCCCATCCCGGGCGGTAGCCCCATGCCGGCGGTGAGCTTGCCCATCTCGGACTGCTGGAGCGCCTTGCCCTCCTCGATGGCTTTTTGCACACCGGTCAGGATCAGGTCTTCGAGCGACTCCACGTCCTCGGGGTCGACCACGGTCTTGTCGATCTTGATGGAGAGCACTTCGCCGGCGCCGTTGGCGGTCACGGTGACTTTGCCACCGCCCGCAGTGGCGGTCACGGTCTTGTCGGCGAGTTCGGATTGGGCCTGCGCCAGTTGCTCCTGCATCTTGGCGGCCTGCTGCATCATTTTCTTGAGGTTCATAATGGTGTTCGGTTTAGGCGGGGAGGATTTCGGCTTTGAATTCGGCGAGGGCTTTCTGGATGAGCGGGTCGTTCTTGAAGGCTTCCATGGGATCGATCTTCGGCTCGGGCCTGGCCTCCTCGCGCGCCAGTTTCTCGACCACGAGTCCCGCCTTCGTCTCGGTCTTGATGGTGAGTGGCGTGCCCGCCAGTTCGCTGAGCACTTTTTCCAGGAAGGTGCGATTGTTGCCCCGCTCGCATGAGTCGCGCGCAAGCCCGGCCTCCGGGGGAAAGGCAAACACCGCGACGCCTTTGGCGATCTCGGCGAGTTGCCCGGCCTCGACCCATTCGGAAATCAGCGGCCGTTCCTTGCGGACGCGCGCGATCAACTGCGGCCAAATCGTCTCCGCGGAAACGGCCGGCGCTTCCGTGGGAACTGGCTTCGTTTCGGGCTGCGGTGCCGGCTCCTCGCTCACCTTGGCCACCGGCTTGGGTGCTGGTGGGGGTGCGGGTGCTTTCTTCTCGTCGAGCGAAGCGGCAACCACGGCACTCAGTGAAGGCTTGGCCGCCGGCGGAGGCGCGATGGGTGCGGGCTTGGGCTCGGCTTTCTTTTCCAAGGCGGCAGGCGGCGGAGTCTTGGGCGTGGGCGTCTCCACCTTCCTGACCGGGCGCTCCGGAAGTGCGCCGCCGCCGCGCATCGCGGTCAGCGTATCCAGCACCTCGGTGAGCGTAGCCTGGCCGAGCGTTTGGATCGCGCGGATCGCCGCGATCTCGAAATGCATCTTCTTGTTCGCCGCCCATTTCATCCGGCCCTCGGCGTCGGCGAATTGCTCGATCAGGGCCAGTAGCTTGTCCGACCCCACGCGCCCGGCCTGCGCAGTGAGTTCGGCGACGGCCTCGGCGCTGAGATCCTCGTGCAAAGTCTCCGGCGCGCTCTGCGCGACCAGCAGGTTGCGCAAGTGCTCGATGAGATCCGACATGAGCCGGCTCAGGTCCTTGCCCGCTTCCGCCTGTCCCTGGATCGCGGCGAGTGCGGCCCCGGTCTGGCCCGCAATGAGATGGTCGCACAGTTCGGCCACCGTCTGCCGCGCGGTGAACCCGAAAATATTGAGCACGTCCTGCTCGCCGATCTTCTCGCCGCAAAAGGCCACGAGCTGGTCGAGCATCGACTCCGCGTCGCGCAAGCCACCCTCCGCACCCCGCGCGATCGTCTCGGCAGCCGCCGGCTCGAGCGCGATGGCTTCCTTGCCCGCAATGTAGAGCAAATGCTGCGCGATCTGCGACGTCGGGATGCGCCTCAAGTCGAACCGCTGGCAGCGCGAGATGATCGTGGTCGGCACCTTCTGCACATCGGTCGTCGCGAAGATGAATTTCACGTGCGCGGGCGGCTCTTCCAGCGTCTTCAGCAGGGCGTTGAACGAGGAATTCGAGAGCATGTGGACCTCGTCCACGATGTAGAGTTTGTAATTTCCACGCGTGGGCGCGTACTTGACGTTGTCGATGATGATCTCGCGGATCTTGTCGACCTGGGTGTTCGACGCCGCGTCGAATTCCATGACATTCAGCGAATTGCCGGCGGCGATCTCCTTGCACATGTCGCACACGCCGCAGGGATTCGTGGTCGGCGCGTTGATGCAGTTCAGCGCCTTGGCGAAAATGCGCGCGGTGCTCGTCTTGCCCGTGCCGCGCGGACCCACGAAAAGATAAGCCTGTGCGAGCCTGTTTTGCTCGATCGCGTTCTTCAACGTCGTCACGATATGCTCCTGCCCGACGATCTCGTCGAACGTCTGGGGTCGGTATTTGCGGGCGAAAACCGTGTAGCTCACAACAGCAGGCTAAATGGGTCGGCACGGATTGAAAAGGGGCGCGCGTAAAATTTTCACACTCGGCCATTGGCAAAAGGCGCGATGCGGTGCTTCCCTGCCCCCATGCTCGGCAACCTCATCGGCCCGGAAATCAAAGAACTCATCGAAGAGCGCAATTTTGCGGCGCTCCGGGAGGCCTTTTCCGACTGGGCGCCGGCCGACATCGGAGAGTGCCTGACCGAAATCCCAGAAGACGAGCAGGCGATCGTCTTCCGTCTGCTGCCCCATGCCATGGCCACCGAGGTCTTCGAGTACCTCGATACCGAGGCCCAGGAAAAGATCCTCAAGGCCATGGGCCACATCGAGGCCGCGCGCATCCTCAACGACATGTCGCCCGACGATCGCACGGCGCTGCTCGAGGAACTGCCGGGCGCCGCCGTGGCGCAGATGCTCCAGTTGCTTTCGCCCGAGGAGAAAGCCGTCGCCCAATCGCTGCTCAACTATCCCGACGGCACCGTGGGCCGCCTAATGACGCCGGAGTTCGTGACCGTGCGCGAGTCCTGGACTATCGCCCAAGTGCTCGACCACGTACGTGAATTTGGCCGCGATTCCGAGACACTCAATGTGATCTACGTCACGGATGACCACGGCCGCTTGATCGACGACGTCCGCATCCGCGAGTTCCTCATCCGACCCACGACCACGCTGGTTTCCGAATTCCGCGACCACCAATTCGTCGCCTTGCGCGCGACGGACCAGGCGAGCGCCGCTTACGACCTTTTCAAAAAGTACGACCGCGCCATTCTGCCGGTCATCGATTCGGAGGAAAAGCTGCTCGGCATGGTCACGGTGGACGACATCCTCGACATCCAGGAAGAGGTCACGACCGAGGAGATGCAGAAGATGGGTGGTATGGAAGCCCTCGACGAGCCTTACACAACCATCGCGCTGCCCCGCATGATCAAAAAGCGCGCGACGTGGCTGATCATCCTCTTCCTGAGTGAAATGCTTACGGCGACGGCGATGCAGAATTACAACGAAGAGATCGCCAAGGCCACGGTGCTGGCCATGTTCCTGCCGCTCATCATGTCGAGCGGCGGCAATTCCGGGTCGCAGGCCACCACACTCATCATTCGGGCGATGGGAGTCGGCGAGGTGCGCCTGCGGGATTGGTTTCGCATCATGCGCAAGGAGCTTCTGGCGGGACTGTCTCTGGGTGTGATCCTCGGCCTTATTGGCTTTTTCCGGATTTCGCTGTGGCAGTTTTTGCATATTTTCGACTACGGGCAGTACCACTGGGTCATCGCCCTCACGGTCGGCGTTTCCCTGATCGGCGTGGTCATGTGGGGTTCGGTGACCGGCGCGATGCTGCCTTTTGTTTTGCGACGCTTCGGGCTGGACCCCGCCGTTTCCAGCGCTCCCTTTGTCGCGACGCTGGTCGATGTCACCGGGCTGTTGATCTACTTCAACGTCGCGCGGGTCATTCTCCACGGTACCCTGCTCTAAAACCCGGGCTATTGCGTCGGCCGGAGCAGACTCTTCGCGCCGACCACATTGAGGCAGGTCACGGCGCCGTTTTCGTTCATTTCTTCTTCGCCGATACCGGTCACGATCGCCGTCAGACGACCGTGCGCATCCACCACAGGGGCGCCGGCAAATCCCCGACTGACGACCGCAGTGTCGTAGGCGATTTTCGTCACGTCCCCTTCCAAGCCCACTTCCTGCGCCGTGCAAGGAAATGCCCGCTCTGAGCCTGTATCGATTTTTCGGACAGAATTGGGTAAGCTGAAGCAGACGACTT
>NZ_JBDUCX010000113.1:0-20243 GCF_040003245.1 Chthoniobacter sp. | reverse complement strand
GCTGGGGTTTGTGCCGTGGGAGCGCAAGGACGCGATGAAGCGGCAGTTTTCGCTGCTGATGGGGCAGAAGAATGCGCTGTGGTGGGATCTGCCGGCGCGGGAGTCGCTGGAATTGAACCGCGCCATCTACGGCATCGACCGGGCGAGCTTCACGAAGATCGTCGGCGAACTCACGGAACTGCTCGATTGCGTGGACAAGCTCGACGTGATGGTGCGCGAACTTTCGCTCGGCGAACGGATGAAGATGGAATTGATCGCCGCGCTGCTGCACTCCCCGCGGGTGCTGTTTCTCGATGAACCGACGATCGGCCTCGATGTGACCTCGCAGAAAAAAGTGCGCGAGTTTCTGCGGCATTACAACCGCGACCGGAAGATCGTGACGATGCTCACGAGCCATTACATGCAGGACATCGAGGAGTTGTGCGCGCGGGTGATCATCATCGACAGTGGCCGCATCTTTTTCGACGGCCCGCTGAACACGATCATCGACCGCTTTGCCACGCACAAGATCGTGAGCCTGTCCTTCGCCAATGGCATGGAGTGCGATTTCGCCGGTCTCGGGGAGATCGTGGAGCGCACCCCGGGCTCCATCCGGCTGAAGGTGCTACGAGCGAAAGTCGCGGACACGTGCCGCGAAGTGCTGACGGGCTGCAAGGTGACGGACCTGAATGTCGAGGAGCCGCCGGTGGAGGAAGTGATCCGGCAGCTTTTTCATGAGCAGGCGGAGAGTGCTTAGTTCTCAGTGCTCAGTATGCAAAGTTTTCGCACCGCACCTCAGTTACTGAGAACTAAGCACTGAGCACTAAGAACTCCGCACTTGCCCCGCTTTCGCACATCCCCTTTCCTCTCCCGCCTATGCTCCGCATCAAAGCTTTCCAAGGTCTTCGCCCCACTCCGCCTCTCGTGACGGAGGTCGCCTGCGTCCCCTACGACGTCGTCAATCGCGAGGAATCCGCCGCGCTCGCGGCGGGGCATCCGCACAGCCTTTTGCATGTGGATCGCGCAGAGATCGATCTGCCGCCGGAGACGGACCCTTATTCCGACGCCGTCTACGCAAAGGCGCGGGAGAATTTTCTTGGGCTGCAGGAGGAAGGCGCTCTGATCCGCGAGACGGAGCCGTGCGTTTACCTTTACCAGCAGCGCATGGGGAGCCATGTGCAGGTGGGCGTTGCCACGGTCTGCCACATCGAGGATTACGAGCGCGACATCATCAAGAAGCACGAGAAGACGCGTCGCGACAAAGAGGACGACCGCACGCGGCTCATCGGTACGATCAGCGCAGATACCGGCCCGGTTTTCCTGACCTATCGCGACTCCGCGGCGATCGATGCGCTTGTGGCGGATGTACAGAAAGATACGCCATTGTATGATTTCACCGCGCCCGATGGCGTGCAACATACCGTGTGGCGCGTAGCCGGGGCGAAGGCGTTCGTGGAAGCCTTTGGGAATGTGCCGGTGTCTTACGTCGCGGATGGGCATCATCGCACGGCGAGTGCGGCGCGGGTGGGCCGCGAGCTGCGTGAAGCGAATCCCGCGCACACGGGCAACGAGGAATACAATTGGTTTCTCGCCGTGCTCTTCCCCGCGAGCCAGCTCCAGATCCTCCCCTACAATCGCGCGGTGAAAGAACTCAACGGCCAGACAAAAGAAGCGTTTCTCGAAGCCGTCGGACGCGCCTTCACGGTACTGCCGAACGGCTCCCCCACCCCGAAGCGGCCCGGCGAAATTCGCATGTACCTCGATGGCGCATGGTATGACCTCGCGTGGCAGCCGGCGGTGAATGCGGACCCGATTTCGCAACTTGATGTCACCGGTTTGCAAGATCGACTGCTCGCGCCGCTGCTCGGTATCGATGATCCGCGCACCAGCAAGCGCGTCGATTTTATCGGTGGCATCCGGGGCACCGATGAACTCGTGAAGCTGGTCGATGCCGGCCAGGCCGCCGTCGCCTTCTCCATGTATCCCACGACGGTCGATCAGCTCATGGCTATCGCCGATGCCAATCAGATCATGCCGCCGAAGAGCACGTGGTTTGAGCCGAAGCTCCGGTCGGGACTGTTCATCCACACCTTCTGAACAGCGCGGCCGTTCACTTGATCTGATCGCATTTATCGAGGCGCACGACGTCGTCGAAGCCCTCGCAGCGGCCGCGGACATCGATCACCTGCCCCTTTTGCAGGCGCGCCACGGTATCGCCGTCCTTGTTCGTCATCACCAGTGTGAGCGCGCCAAAGGAACCTTTCTCCTCGCGGAACTTGAACTCCGGCGCGGAAAAGGCACAGAGCACCCAGCCATTGCCAGTGCTGCCCGAGAGATAAATCTGGTAGACCTTCGCGTCGGAGGGATCCGGGCGGTAGCCGCCGAGGATGCCATGCACAGTGAACTTCTGCCCCTTGTACGTCTTGTCCGCCCGGGCGCGGTCGCCGCCGTAGGCCAGCAGCAGCGTCTCCACGGGAATCGCCGTGCTGGCATCCGCTTTGGACACCGGTAGATGCGAATTTTGCAGCCGCTCGATGGCAGTGCGGACGTTGATGGCATCATCGAGCTTGCCCGCCACCGTCAGCTGTTTCTTGAACTCGATGAGACGGGGCACGGTCTCCTGGATGAGTTGGGTCGTGAGATCGCGGAGCTTCGTGAAGGTCTGCACTTGCAGGGCGCGCAACACCTTCGGCTCGGTCACAAAACTGGCTTCGTTGAGATCCTGCTCCGCGGCGAGGCGCTGGCGTTCGGCGCGCGCGGCGATGGCGCCCTCGAGGTCGGCGGTCTTCTGCAAGTTGAGCTGCAGCTCGCCCAACTGGTCATCGTATTTGCTAAAGACATCGCGGCGGACACTCGCGATCTTATCTTCGCACTTCTGGGCCTCCGCCTCGGCGGGGCTCACAGTAATCTGGGCCGCCAGGCAGACCTGGCTGAAGATGAACACGGAGAGAATGGCAAAGAGACGGGAGGAAAACATGGGAGAGGGAGAAAACTTGTGCCCGATTATTTTTGTCCCGTCACGACATTGCGCACGCCATCTGCATAGCCTTCGGCGAAGCCGCGCTCCCAGCGGTCGGGCTGCCCGGCAGCCTGCTCGCGGGCCACACGTTTCGCGTCCTCTTCCGTGGCCAGAGCTCCGTGCGGGACGGCGTGTTTTTTGCCGTATTCGAAACCGGCATTGTAGCCGTCTTCAAAGGGGCGGGTTTCGACCGGCGGAACGTGGACCACGGGATGGCCCTTTTTCATTTCCGGCTCGGGTGTCGCCAGCGCGGTCGGCGGCGGTCGGCCGCAGCCCACCAGAGCAATGACCACGATCAAAATCGCCGATAGCGGTGCTCGCTTCATGGCGCGACCTCCTGGGGCGGTCCGCCGTTCCACTCACGAGCCTTGGCGTCATACTGCAGGGGGACGGTCCAGGTCATTTTTCGCACCTGGCCGGTGGGCTCCGTGATCTCGCCGTGAAGATGCACTGTGGCGCCATCCGGCGGCTGCAGTTCGACTGAGGACCCGGCGAAATCACCGAAATCCACGACCGCACCCGGCGCCAGCGCCCCACCGCGCACGATTCCCCGCGCCCGCCAGTAGGCGGAAGAAGCCGTGTATTCGTGCTGATTCGCCTCCCGCCAGCCCAGCAAGGCGACGGAGCCGAAGAACTGCACGACGAAGCCGATCAAAAGGACGAAGCCGAAAATGATGATCCGCCTGAGCCACGGATTTGCACGCTTGCGCAGCTTGACCAGCGTCGTGACGGGTTGCCACTGCTCCAGCCCTTCACGCCAATAGAGGGTCTCCTCCGCGATGAGACCGGAATTGAGCAAGTGGTCGATCTGCGGAATCGTGTAAGGACCGCGCTGCTCGCCGTGGATATGCAAATAGAAAATCTCAGGAGAGATCATCAAACGAATGGGCAGAGCACTATGGCGAAGAATTCCCGGGGCGGCTATCGGAATTCGCGCCGGACGCAAACGAGCGTCAGACAAAACGCATTTTTTGCCCCAACAAACGCGATATTCGGCAATAGAGCCCATGGAGCCAACTGGGCCAATGGAGCCCATGGGACGCCCGTCTATTTAGTAAGCTGGGCGCTGGGACCGGGTGGGAGCGGGACTTGGGCGGGGCTGCGCAGGTAGGAGACGAGGTCGCGTACGTCCTTGTCGCTCCACGGGGTCAGCAGGCCCTCGGGCATCATCGAGGTTTCGAGCGTGGTGATGGTCTTGACCTCGTCGCGCGGGATGCTGAGCGATTCGTTGGGCGTGACGATGCTCACGATCTTCGGGTCCTGCTGGTTGGCGATGCCGACAAGGGTGCGGCCGTCTTTTAGCTCCATCATCGTCGTGCGGTAGGCGTTGGGGATTTCGGCGTTCGGGTCGATGACGTTGTGCAGCAGATAATCGAGGTCGGCGCGATTCGAGCCGGTGAGATCGGGGCCGATCTTACCGCCGCTGCCGAAGAGCGTGTGGCAGATGCCGCACGTCTGGGTAAACATGGTGCGGCCATGGCTTGGGTCAGGCGCGGGCAGGCCCTTGTTTTCGATCAGCACTTTGTATTTCGCCTGGGCGGCGAGTTTGTCGGCGGGGGTTTCACGCGACACGCCCCACACTTTCTCCAGCTCCTTGGTGAGCTCGGACTGATTGAGGCCGCGCACCTGGCGGGCGATGTCGGCGGAGAGGTCCTTGGCGGAGACGCGATTGTCAGCGATGGCGGCCAGCAAGGGCTTCGCGAAGGCCACGCGGGAGACGAGCGTGAGCAACGCGTCGCGCTTCTCCTCCACGGACAGATTGGCATAGATGGCGAGGAGCGCGTCGGGGGTCTTCGGATCGGCGTAGGCGGCAAGGCCGCGAATGGCCGGGGCGCGCAACGTGGCATCCTTGAGCAGGTCGAGCAGCACCGGCGGCAGGGCGGCATCCTTGACGTTTAACAGCGAGTCGAGCGCGCGGCGGCGATCGGTCTCACTCGCGCTGGTGTTGGTCACAATCTTGCGCGTGGCCTCCAGGGCGCGGCTGCTGCCGAAGGTCAGCGACAGCGCCTCGGTGATACCGCGAATATCGCTGTTCGCGCTCTTGGTGAGTTTCGCTTCGACCACGTCCCAACCAGCGGGCAGCGGCACGGTGCGCTGGCCTTTCAGCGCGGCGGTGAGGCCGGTGAGCACGGCGAGCTGGCGCGAATCGTCATTGAGTTTGGGGAGCAGCGCGGCCAGCGCGCCGAGCGCCTCGGGCGTGCCGAGCGTGGCCACGCGACGGGCGGTGAATTCCAGCACGCGCGGCAGCTTGGAATCCACGCCGATGGCCAGGGCGCGGTGCAGATCGGCCGTGGCCATGGGTTCGAGTGCATACCAATCCATGAGCGGGAGATTGTGATCGGCGGCGTCCTCGCCGTGGGCGTGCAAGGCGGTGACGATGTCCCAGCGCTGGGCGGGGGCGATCCGTTGCGCGGCGGTGGCGAGATACAGGCGCACCACCGGTGAGGCATCGCTTCGCGCCAGCCCACCAAAAGTCTGCACGATCTTTTCCGACGGCTGGCCATCCTCGCAGGCGACCTGAATAGCCCACGACCGGACATACGCGTCTTCGGATTTCAGCAGCTTGAGGGTGTCTGCTTCCTGCAAACCACCGATGCTGTGCAAGGCCCAGAGCACCCGGAGCTGCGCCTCGGTGCTGGAGACGCCGTAGTAGTTGGCGGTCAATTTCATCATCAACACCTTCCCATCGAGCCCGAGCACGTCCCGCAGCTTTTGCCGCGCGGCTGGGTCGATCGTCCCCGCCCCCGCGCGCTCTTCCAGGATGCGGCGCGCGTGCCGGCTGAGCCACTCGTGCTGATCGAGGAGGAGCATCACGAGTTCTCCGTCGGATTTTTTCTTGAGGTCCACCGGCGTGGTCCTGGTGTCGCCGTAGGTGATCTTGAAGATGCGGCCGTTGCTGCGGTCGTGGACGTCGGGATTGTTGTTGTGGCACTGGTTCTTGTCGTACCAGTCGATCATGTAGCACGAGCCATCCTGGTCGTACTGGAGGTTCACGATCTGCGACCAGGCGTCGTTGAAAAGGATGAAATCCGGGGCGTGATGGCCGATGTAGCCGCTGCCACTTTTCTCGAGCGTGTCTTCATTGATCCGCGCGCCGTGGATGTTGTTCATGAAGGTCTGGCCGTAATATTTCTCCGGCCAGCTTCCGCCCTGGTAGACCATGAGCCCGGCGTGCGCGTGTCCCCCACCCGCGCTGTCGCTGCGGCCATTGCCGGCGTGCGGCGTCTTGCTCGCGTAGTGGACGTGGTCGGCGATGGTCTTGATGTCGTCGTAGAGGTTCGGATTGAAGTGCTGCCCGCCCTGCCGCATGTAATGCCCGCCCTGGATCATGTGCCACAAATGGGGAATGACGCAGCCCTCGGTAATGCAGTGGCCGTACTGATTGAAATCGATGCCCCACGGGTTGCTCGTGCCTTCGGCGAAGAGCTCGAACTGATGCTTCAACGGATGGTAGCGCCACACGCCGGCATTGATCCGCGTGCGTTCGTTGTCCTCCGTGCCCGGTTTGCCGACATTGCTTTGCGTGAAGACACCGTGGCAGCCATAGAGCCAACCGTCAGGGCCCCAGGTGAACGTGTTCAGCGTCTCGTGGGTGTCGCCGTAACCCCAGCCATCGAGCAGGATCTGCGGCGGGCCCGAGGGCTTGGGCGCATCGCCATCCTGCATGGGAATGAACATGAAATAGGGCGAAGCGCCGACATAAACGCCGCCGAAGCCGACCTCGATGCCGCTGACCAGATTGAGCCCTTCCGCGAAGACGGTGCGCTTGTCGAATTTTCCATCCCCGTTGGTGTCTTCGAAAACGAGGATGCGATCCTTGCCGCCGAAAATGTCCTTGAGCTGCGCCTCGGTCGGCTTGCTGCGATCCGTGCCGGGAGCGTGATCGTCCTTCGGCGGCGTGCCGGTGCGTTTCGGATAGGTGTAACCTTCCGCCACCCAGATGCGCCCGCGATCATCGATGGCGAAGGCGATGGGCTGCATCACATCCGGCTCGCCGGCGAAGAGCGTGGCGCGGAAGCGGGGCGGGAGCGTCATCTCTTTGGTGGCTTGCTCGGGCGGCAGCCCGGCGAACTTGTAAGTATCCTGCGGGAGCGGCGGGGCGGTCATGCTGGCATTCGCCAGTTTCACCGCCGCAGCGAATTCCGGCTTCGCGGAGTAAAAGCGGAAGTCGTCGAAATTCACGTGGCCCCAGCCAACGCTCTCCTCGTCCACAATGCGGATGAAGATTTCCTTGTCCTTGAGCGGCTGGAGATCGACGGCCACGGGCAGCATTGTTTCGTTATTGTTGCCGCGTGCGGTGAAAAAAATCTCGCCGGTATCCACACGCACCAGTTCCACGCGCGTGCCCGGCAGGTTGCCGCCGCCGAGGAGAAAGGACGCCCACGGCTGCGTGACCTTGAACGGCACGGAGGTCAGCGTGCCGTGCGGCTTGTCGGCGAGCTTCTCGTAACCGCCGATCCAGTATTGCCCATGGAGATTGGCGTGCTTGCCGTTGCCGTATTTGCGGTTCTGGTCGATCTCGCCCTTGATCGGCTGGTCGTTGAAGGCGTCGCCCGTCGCCATCCAATCGCGCAGGGTGCCCTCTTCGAAATCGAAGTTGAGCGGTTTGCCGTCTTTGCCGATGGGGAGCACGCCACGACTTCCCGGCGGCATTCCCAAAGTATCAATGGTGACATTGATCTTCCCCGGCACGGTCGCTTCGCGCACTTGCGCAGCAGTCGATGCGGGCGCTGGGGCCGTGGCCACCGAGACGTTTTCGACATACGCCGGATTCGGCTTCGGCTGCGCCTTCTCGTATTCCGCGGCGCTGACGGATTTCTTTTCGTGCAGGTGGACGAAGGTGCCTTTCTTGTTGCCTACGACGATGTCGGGCAGCCCGTCGCCGTTCACATCGCCGACGACCACCTGGGTGCCGACGCCGGAGTTATCATCGATGAGATGCGGGACGAAATCGACGTCCTTGCCGTGACGCACGAGTTGGAACCAATAGAGGACCGCCGGTTCATTCGGCTCGGGGTCGCCGTGATTGCCGTGCGCCCAGAAGCGCTTGCCGATGACGATGTCCTTGAGCCCGTCGCCGTCGATATCGGCGAGCTCCAGCGCGTGGAGTTGCGAGAAGTGGACGCCGTAGCGGTTCTCCTCCGCCTTCTCGCCCATGATGAGATGCTTGCGAAAGCTGATCTCGTCGCCGGTACGGACCTGCTCCCACCACGCCAGCCCGTAACCATGCGCGGCCACGCTGCCGACGATGTCCGGCAGTCCATCGCCATTTACGTCGTAGGCGTAGAACTGGGCGCCGCCGCCCAGATTGACCGCGTGCTTCTTCCACACCGGATCGCCCGCCAGCGATGCCGGCTGCTCCCACCACCCGCCCGCTTCGAAAAGATCCGGCTTCCCGTCGCCATTCACATCGCCGACCCCCAGCCCGTGCGTGAAGCGCGCCCAACTGCCCTTGGGCGAGATGGGATGGAATGTCCACGGTTTGGCCGGATCGCTCCAATCCGCCTTGGCATAGCCCAAGTACCCGCCGCTGTTGCAGACGATCTCGGGTTTTCCGTCGCCGTCGATGTCGGCGAAGGTCGGCGACTCATTGTCCACAGTATCGAAGATCGTGTGCTTTTTCCACGGACCTTCCTTGCCCTGCGGATTTTCGTACCACGAGGCGTCCTTGCCGGGAAAGCCGTAGATCAGGATATCCGGCCAGCCGTCGCCGTTAAAGTCGTAGACGAAGGCGAAGAAATTGTCGGAGTAGACGTTCTTCGTGCCGAGGCCGCCCTCGAAGCCCGCGATCGTCTCCTCTTTGCCGTCCGCGCCGAGACGCTTGAAAGTCTGCGTCGCCGGGTAATACTCATGCCGCACCTTGAAGTCCGGTCCTTCGTACCAGTAGGGGCCGGAAACGATGTCCATTTTCCCATCGTGATTGAAGTCGCCGAAGGCCGCGCCCTCGCACCAAAAATGTTCGTCGAGCTGCTGCTTCTTGAAGGTGTGCAACGCCGGGTCGGCGGCCAGGGCAACGGAAGTAAAAAAAGCAAGCAGAGTCGCGGCGCGGGAGAACGCTTTCATAGGAGGGGCGGGAGGGTGCAACGGCGGGAATGATTCCGCACGGAAGATGAAATCCGCATGTTGGCAGAGTCGCTAGGTTCTTTCCGACAAAATTCAGTGCAAATGCGACATGGGAGGCCGGAGCCTCAGAGCTCCTGAACATCCAACACGCAACGTCCAACATCCAACGTCCAAGGGGGCAAACGTGCGCGGGATTTTCCCCATTGGATGTTGGGTGTTGGGTGTTGGATGTTCTGCTTTTCCCTAATTTCCCCTCCCCTCGCCGCTTGAAATCAGCAAATCTTTCGACTCCATGAATTCCCCCACCCCGGTCGTTTCCCGTCGTCACGCCCTCAAGCAGACCTTCTTCTTCAGCGCCGCCATCGCTCTCGGCTCACGCGCTCCCTTTGCGCAGGCGGACGAGGCGGCTCCCGGGGACCGCCATTTCCTGATGATCGGCGACTATGGGACGGCTGACCAAGCGCAAAAGGCCGTGGCCAAGGGTATGCAGGATTACGCGCGGGCGATGAAGATGACGCCCGACGGGCTCTTTCTCGTGGGCGACAATTTCTACGGGGCCTTTCCCGAGGGACTCGACTCTCCGCGCTGGAAGACGGGCTTTGAGGACATGTATCCCGCGACGGCCTTTCCCGGGCCCTGCTGGGTGGTGCTGGGCAATCACGATTACGACAACGAACCGGTGATCAAGATCGCTGCGGAGCTGGCCTACAACCAGGCGCGGCCAGGCACACGCTGGACAATGCCGGCGAAATGGTACCGCGTCGAGTGGCCGGCGGTGAATCCCGTGGTCACGTGCCTGATGCTCGACAGCAATTACAAGAACAGCACGGCCTGGCTGAAGCCGGAGGAGCGCGCCGCGCAACTCGCGTGGCTCACGGCCGAGCTCGCCAAGCCGCGCACCACGCCGTGGCTGGTGGCCATGGGGCATCACCCGCTCTATAGCAATGGGCATCACGGCGACACCAAGGCTCTCGTGGACGAATGGGGCCCGCTCTTCCAGAAGCATGGCGTCGACTTCTATTTCTGTGGGCACGATCACGATCTGCAGCACCTGGAATTCGAAGGCCGGCGCACGTCGTTCGTCCTGTCCGGTGGCGGCGGAGCCGGGTTGCACGATGTGAGCACGCAGCGCGGGCCTTTTGCCCAGAAGGTGCACGGCTTCACGCATCTCCAGGTTAGCAAGGAGAAGTTCGTCGTCCGCCACGTCGATGGCGACCAGAAGCAACTCCACGCCTTCGGCAAGACGCCCGCTGGCAAGATCGAAATCCTGAGCTAGGCGCGCGCTGCGCCTTCAGGCCTTTTCCCGGGCCCACTGGCGGTTTTCCTGTCGGCGGAAACCTTGCAAGCGCAACGATCCGTCGGCCATCACCTCCAGCATCGCGTAGCCACTGCTTTCCAAGCCCGTGCCTTCGATCATGGCGACCAGCGTGCAGTAGTGGATACCCGCGATCTGCTGGTAATCGTTCGCGTGCGAGTGCCCTTGGAATACCGCCAGCACCTTCGATGATTGTTCGAGAATCTCGCGCACGGCAGCGGCATTGCGGACGCTGTGCGGCGGGTGGATGTCGAGCCGCTGATGGGCGAAAATGATCACCGTCCTCGTCGTCGCGGCCAAATCTGCGCGCAGCCATTCCAGTTGATCCGCGGGAATGTTGGCGTCCTTCCAGTCAAAGTTGTCGCGCTGGTAGGGCTCACCCGCCGAGGTAAAACACGCGTCGAGGATCACGAAATGAAACTCTCCGGAATCGAACGCATAGTGCGCGGTGCGCGCAGCGGCCGTATGCGCGGCAAATTCCTCCTTCGTAAGCGTGGCCACGCAGTGATTGCCGAGCACGTAGTGCCGCGCTGCCTTGGTGCCAGCGAAGACCTTCTCGATGGTATCCAGCCAGCCAATCTCCTGCTCCACCGTGGCCGCCTTGTCGATCAAGTCGCCCAGTTCCACGACGAAGGCCGGTGACTCCGCGTTGAACCGGGCGACGGCTTCCGCCAGCTTGCCCAATGTCTCGCGATAAAAGCGGGTTCCGGCTGCCGGTTTGTCGCCGTAATGCAGATCGGTGACGAGCCCGATGCGCAAGGAGGGCTTTTCACCTGCCTCCGCGGCCAGCAGTGCGCCACTGCCCAACCCGGCCAGACACAGTGCACCGCGCTGGAGAAATGCCCGACGTAGGATTTTGCCCGATGAAAGAATGTCCTGCCGCGGTCTCATGGCGTGCGAATCGTATTGGCTTCCCCTTCATCCGCCACGGGCTCCACCGGCGCATCAGCGCCAAAGCCGATCAATACCAGGTTGTCGAGGATCCGGTTCTGCGCGCCCCGAATGCGCAGACCGGCAAACTTCTGCTTCGCCCCGACCCCCGAATCGCTGATTTGATTGCGCGTGATCTCGTTGCGATTGCCGCCGAGCGCGATGCCATTCAGCCCCGAATGCTCGATCACATTCTCGCTGATCGTCGTCTCCGTGCCCCCGAGCGTGATCCCATTGCGACCGGAGCTGCGGACGATGTTCCCGCGAACGATATTGCCCTGCGTGCCCGCGTCCAGTTGCAGGCCGTTGCCCACCGTATTCAAAACGAGATTATCGACGATGTGATTGCGGACGTTGAGGTCTCCCATCTTGCACCAGCGCCACACGTTCACCCCGATCTCGCAGGCCGCGAAACAATTGCCGGTCACCCAGCACTCGTTGGCGTCGTTCAATTCCACGCCTACCCGGCAGCGGGCGATCTGGTTGTTCAGCACCCGGGCGGCCACGGTGAAATGGTCAAGGTCCACCGCCTCTTCGCAGGTGTCTTCGATCGTGCAATTCGCGACCAGTCCGTCGTGCACGGCGTAAAAGGCCACTCCCCGGCCAAAGCAATTGTGGATCACACAGTCGCGCACCACGAGATGCTCGACCGGTTTTCCCGTCGGCCCATCGGTATAATTATAGGGACCGATGGCGATGATGCCGCAGCGTTGCGCGTGCGTTCCCACGTTCGGATCATTGGCGGTGCGCCCGCCATCGATAGTTAGCCCTTCGATGGTGATCCTCTCGCAGCCGGTACGAATTTCAAAAACATTAGGCGCATCCTCGTTCATGATCCGAGTCCTGGCAGGCACCGGATACGCCAGCGGCTCCGCCAGGACGAGGCGGTCCGCCTCCACCCGCAACAATTTCGTGACAAAGGTGGGCTTCGTCTTGCCGGAGATCGGCTCCGGTTCGCCCCGGGCCATGATCTGCAGGCGCATCCCCCAGCGTGAGCCCCTGCTGCATCCGCACCGGCAGGCTCGTCTCGCCCGCCACGACGTCCGCACTCACTTCCGCGTGTTGCAAAGGCCGCAGTTTCAAAGTCGCTCCCGGCAATCCACGGAACGTCACATTGCGCAGTTCCTTCAACTCGAGCCCGCTCTGCAATACATACAGTCCGGGGTGAATCACGATCTCGCCTCCGCCGGCGGCGCGCACCCTGGCAATGGCCGCGAGAATTGGTTGTTCATCGGTGCCGTTGAAATCGCCGTGCCCATCCTGGGCCACACTCACTTGGGCGGCGAAGGTTGACTGGCCCAGGCAGACCAGCACGACACCGAGGACGAGGAGCAGAAGTCGGGGGGACATGTGGCTCATATAGCTTATATAAGCCCGGCCACGCGAGCGGACTTAGCGGCCACCGACGGCAAATTGCGCATTCCTCTCGGCCCGCCTCTCGTGTTTTCATCTCCTACCTCCATGAACATTTTCACTCGCCGCCGATTTCTCCACACCGCCGCGCTCGCCGGCATCTCCGCCGCCACCGTCGGCCGCGCCCAAGATGCCGGAGCGAAGCCCGCGAGAATTCGCATCGGACAGATCGGCACCGCCCACGCGCATGCGGCGGGGAAAATGGACACGATGCGCAAGTCCGAGGACTATGAGGTGGTGGGCGTCGTCGAGCCCGATGCCGATCGGCGGGCGAAGGCGGAACAGTCACCGACCTATGCGGGAGTGCCGTGGATGACCGAGGAACAACTTCTCCATGCGCCCGGCTTGCAAGCGGTGGCCGTCGAGACGCTCGTGAAGGATCTCGTGCCAACCGGCGCACGCTGCATCGCCGCCGGCAAACACCTCCATCTCGACAAGCCCGCGGGCGAATCGCTCCCCGCCTTCAAGGCCCTGCTCGACGACGCCACGCGCCGCAAGCTCACCGTGCAGATGGGCTACATGTTCCGCTATAATCCCGCCTTCCTGCTTTGCTTTCAGCTCCTGCGCGAGGGCGCGCTCGGTGAAGTCTTCTCCATCGATACGGCAATGAGCAAGCTGCTCGGTCCGGCTGAACGCCAGATCGCGCTTCCCTATCGCGGCGGCAGCATGTTCGAACTTGGCTGCCACGTCATCGATGCCGTGATCACTATCCTCGGCCGACCGGACAAAGTGACCCCGCACCGGCGCAGTGTCTCTGCGCTGGCTGATGGCTGGAGCGACAACGATCTCGCGGTGCTCGATTTTCCCCGCGCCACGGCCACCGTCCGCAGCGCGATGGTGGAAGTGGAAGGCGGCACCCGGCGCAATTTCGTCGTCTGCGGCACAAAGGGAACGTTCGACATCCGTCCTCTGGAAGCGCCCGCCGCGCGCCTGGCGCTCGACGCTCCACATGGGGAATTCAAGAAGGGCTATCAGGACGTGAAGTTCCCGAAGACGGGCGGGCGTTATGACGGTGACTTCGCCGACCTGGCCAAAGTCATCCGTGGCGAGAAGACCTACGCATTCACGCCCGAGCATGATCTCGCCACAGAGGAGACCCTGCTGCTGGCCTGCGGTCTGCCCGCTGCTTGACTCAGGGAAACAGGCGGTGAAAGCCCGTAGTTTTACGGAATAAGGCTTGCCGTCGCGGCAACAAAGGTAGTCAATTATTTTCCGAGCAGGAAAGCCCTGAGCATGATCGGAAAATCCCTATCGCCCGGTTGGTCGGATACGACTACGTCTGCAGACGACGAAGGGGGCGTAAGAATCGAGCAGGAACTCACCGCATCGATAGCAAGCCAGGATCCGAAAAAGCGTGGCCGCTTCGATCGGCGGCTCTTTCAACGGCTGTTTCGATCCGGTGCTTCTTTCGCGGAGCAAATCAGCGTCGGGTGCAGTCTCGTGACTACGCTCATTGGCGCGGTCACGCTCTTCGGATGGCTCAGCGGCATGGAAGCGCTGGCCAGTTTGCGGGCACACTATATTCCGATGGCGCCGAGCACCGCGCTGTGTTTCGCGCTGCTGGGTTTTGCGGTCGCCTCTCATGCCCGCCCCGGCTGGTCGCGCCGGGTGGCCGTCCTCTGCGCCGTCTTCGTCGGCTTCGTGGCGACGGCGAAATTGCTGGAGTTCGCCAGCGGCCACAGCTTGGGCTTCGACGAGTTTTTTGTCGCCGCTCCCAGTTCATTTGGGTTGGTGAGCAAGGGGCGCATGGCGCCCATGACTGCCTTCATTTTCGTGCTGGCGACGTTCGCGTTGTGCTGCCTGTTGCGCGCGCCCCTGCGGCGCTACGCGGGAAACGTGGCCACGTTGGTGACGGCCCTCAGCTTCATTGTGGTGCTGGGATACTTGCACGGAACGCCCTTCCTTTATGGGGGCAGCATAATCCCCGTGGCCTTGCCTACCGCGGTGGCGTTCTTCTTTCTGGGCTCCTCCCTCATCGCGGCGGCGGGCATTTCCTGCTGGCCATTGCGTCCTTTGAGCGGTCCTTCCGCCGGGTCGCTTCTCCTGCGTTGGTTTCTGCCCGTGGTCATCGCCGGGACCCTCATCACCGACTATCTCGAAACCAAGTTGCTACAGGGATCGCCTTTCAACCCGGCGCTCGTCTCCGCCCTCGCCACGCTGACGTTTGCGCTGGTGATCACCGCCGTCATCTCGCAAGTGGCCCGCATCGTTGGCGGGCGGATCGACCGCGCAGAGCGGGCGCGGAAGGCGGCGCAGGAGGCCACGAAAGCGCTGAATGCGGACCTGGAGCGGCGCATCCTCGAGCGCACCGGTGAGCTCAATGCCAGAAACCACGAAATGGAGAACGTCCTCGCAGACCTGACGCGATCACATGAGGAACTGAAGGGGGCGCAGTTGCAACTGATCCAGGCCGAGAAAATGCAATCGGTCGGGAGTCTGGCGGCCGGCGTGGCGCATGAAGTGAAGAACCCGCTGGCGATTCTAGAGATGGGGTTGGGTTGCCTCATGAACCGGCCCGATCTCGATGCCGAATCGCTCCAAATCGTGCACACCGAAATGAAGGAAGCGGTGAGCCGGGCGAACACGGTGATCAGCGGGCTGCTCGACTATTCTTCATCGAAAGAACTCGGTATCCACCCCTGCCCGCTGGACACCCTCCTGGACCGCGCTCTGCACCTCATGCGGCACGAATTCGTCAATCGCAAGATCACCGTGGTGCGCCACTTCGCGCCCGACCTTCCGCCGTGCCACATCGATGCCCAGAAGATCGAGCAAGTCTTCATCAATCTTTTTACCAACGCCTGCCACGCAATGCCGAAGAACGGCACGTTGACCGTGACAACGCTGGCCAGATCGTTGACCGCCGACGAGGTGCATTGGGCAGCCGGCGATCGCTCGGGCAGCCGCTTCCGGCAGAGTGAATTGGTCGCTGAGGTGACGGTGCGCGACACCGGCACGGGCATCGCCGGGGATCAACTCGACAAGGTCTTCGATCCCTTCTTTACCACCAAGCCCACTGGGCAGGGCACCGGCCTCGGCCTGACGGTCTCGCGCAAGATTGTGGACCTGCACGGCGGGAGACTCGAACTGGCCAATGCTCCCGAAGGCGGGGCCCTCGCGACCGTGTTGTTCCACCTCGCGTAATCCCATTTTATGAAAAAGACACGAATCCTGGTAGTGGACGACGAGCCCGGTTTTACCCGGCTGCTCAAGTTGGTGATGCGCCAATACGACATCCGCGAAGAGAACGATCCCCACCGCGCCATCGAAACGGCGCTGTCATTTCGACCGGATCTGATCCTGATGGACGTGATCATGCCCGGGATCGATGGCGGGAACCTGGCGGCGCAATGCCGGGCCGATACGTTGTTGCAGCGCGTGCCGATCGTGTTTCTCACCGCCGTGGTTTCGCCCAGCGAAGCCGGTGCGACGTCGAAGGAGATCGGCGGGTTTCCTTTCCTGGCGAAGCCAGTGAGCCCGGAAGCGCTCGAACGCTGCATCGAAGAGCATCTATCGGCCGCATAGCTCACGAAATGAAATCCGCGCTCTGGCTCGTTCTAGCGGTTTGCGTTGCCGTGAGCGCGTTGCGCGCAGCGCCGGAAGCACCTGCGACGCCCGCACCGGCTGCAGCAGCGCCATTCCGCCTTGTCTTCAAGTCCTACGATGGTGATCCGAGAATGAGTAACGATTTCAAGAAATTCTCGTTTCAAATCGATACCATCGATCTCCGGCAGCCGTCGGAGTTTCTCCAGGTGGGCCAAATGATTCCCAACACGCAACTCAAGCTCTCCCAATTCGCTTTCAAAGAGGCGTACGATGCCAAACTCCAGGAGAGCGTAGATGTCTCCGAACTCACGGTCGTTAATGTCATCACCGGCAAGCCCACCGTGCTGCCTCTCAACAAAGTCGTGAATGTTTCGGGTATCTATTCTCCTCCGGCGCGGGCAAATAAATGAAAGGAACCAGCGGGTTGTCCCGTATAACCCGCTGTAGTTCGCTGTCGCGATCATCGCGCCATTGAATCCATGAAACACACCCTTTTCCTCTGCACGCTGGCTTTCCTCGGCCTGTCACCCGCCCACGCCGCACCGAAGGCCGACACGCTCGACGATTTGAAAAAGCTCCCGATCACCTGCCTCGTACCGGACTGGTTGCCCGAGGGCTATCATTTGAAACGGGTAAGCATCGACTACGAGGACCGCGATGGACTCCATGATCCTAAAACGCGCGGATTTCCCAGCTACAACCTCGATTACCGCAATGGGAAAAAGGGCCAGTTCACCGTCGAGTGCGCGCGGGAAGGCATCGGCGATCGCAATCTCGACAAGGACGAGCGGGCGGAGGAAAGCCAGTTTGAGACGAAGCGCTACGGCACCGTCTACATCATCTATTTTCCACCGGGAAAAACCGGGGTAAAGGACCGCATCACAGCCAACTGGATCGACGATGACGCCATGCAGGCGGAAAAAACGCCCGACCCGGCTGGCCCGCGGATCAAAGGCCGTTATCACGGTTTGTCCGGCTACGGGATGACAGTCGCCCAGTTTGAGAAGATCGTGCAATCCGTCCACCCCATCCGCGAAAAAGCGGCGGACACGAAGACCTCGAAATAGGAGCGCGGAACGACAACTCCCCAGCGGATTGGATGTCTACGGTTTCGCGAGCGTGGGCTCGCCGAGGTGCTTCTTGAAAAAGGCCGCGGCGATCTCGACCGTCTCGTCGCACCACGGCTGGCTCATCCAGTATGGATGCGGCGCGTCTTTGAGCGTGTGAAGTTCGGTCTCGATGCCGAGCGCGCGCAGTTTCTCCTGCATCTCGGCGCGGCCGATCTTCAAGCTATCTCTCTCGCCTTCGATGAAGATCGTAGGCGGTGCGCCGGCCCGAACGTGCTGGAGGGGTGATGCCTGTTCGTAGACCTCGGGCTTTTCCTGATAAGTACCGCCGAAGAAGGCGACCGCGCCGGGATTGCTCTTGTCTTTGTTCGCCGCGATGAGGTCTTGCGAGCCAGCCATGACGATGGCGGCCTGGACGGCGCTGGATTGATCGCGGTTCGGGCCATCGCCTTCATATTCCGGCAGGCCATTGGTCATGGCCATCAGTCCAGTGAGATGCCCGCCAGCCGAGCCGCCCATCACACCGATACGCTTCGGATCGATCTTTAATTCCGCGGCATGCGCCCGTAAATAACGCACCGCCGCTTTGCAATCGTTGATCGCCGCCGGGTATTTCGCCTCGCCGGACAGGCGATAAGCGACGATGGCGGTCACGAAACCGTGCGTGGCCAGCCGTTCCATCATCGGCTTATCCTGCTCGACCTGCCGGTCCTTCCAACCGCCGCCGTGAATGTCGAGCACGGTGGGATATTGACCTGCCTTGTCCGGCACATAGAGCGTGAGCGTAACGGTATGCTCCGGATACACCGCTACTTCCTTGGTCACGAGCGTGAATCCGGCCGGTGTTGCGGGCATGACACGCTTCCACGGCACCTTGGCCGGCGTCGCCACAGGTGTGGCTGGCGTTTGCGCGTGAAGGAGGGGCACAGCCAAAAGCACTGCAACCAGCGTGGAAAGCACGGGGAATTTCATACAGCGATCAAGCAGCCCGGCACTGCCGGACTTAGGAACTTAGTTGAACTTGTTCTTCCGGTACGCGCCCATCGCGGGAGCGTCGGGATTCACTTCGGGGCCGAAATAACGCAGGATCACCAGCGGTTCCGTCTCGCTGGCGTTTTCAAAGGTGACACCGGCCTTCGCGCCGTCTTCGGTCACGAAATACTCGTCTTCGGTCAGCTCGTGGAAGCGGATCAGCTTCGGCGAATTCAGCGCCTCGCCATTGATCTTGCCGATGCCCTGCACGCAGATCAGGCCGTAGGCGCCCTTGTCCGTGATCGTCGCCTTCGCGCCGGGATCGACGGTCAGTTCCTTCGCGGTGAAAAGCTGCTCGCCGTCGACCTTGCCGTAAACGATCCAGCGATCGACGAAGCCTTCCTTGCGCGTGTCCGCCACCGGCACCGGCTCGAGGTAATGATGGTCCTTGAATTTCGGGTCGACGTTCTTGTCCCAGTCGAGTTGCTCGACGATGAAGTCGATGTCCTTGTGATGCTTCTTCGGCATGTCCTTCACGAGGAGCGACCACGGCACTTCGCGGCCTTCGACGAGACTCTGATACATGCCGAACACATCGCTGCCCCACTGCGGCTCATACGTGCACAGCGAACCCGGCGCATGCAGGATGCAGGGGTCGATCAGCCAGCCGGTGCCGACCTTCAGCCGATACGCCTTCGAGAGATCGAGGATGCCGTTGTCGCCCTTGTTCCAATTCTCGATGCACTTGCGGACCTGCGCCTTGGTCGTGCCGGGCTCGAAGCCCATGAACGTGTAGGGAAAATTGTTGCCCACGTTGTTATGCTGCGGCGGGAAATAGTACGACTCCGGCTTGCCCTCCTGCCCGACCAGCTTCGCCTGCTGGGCCGACTGGTGCATGTGGTGCGGGATCGGTCCCATGTTGTCGAAGAACTTCGAATACACCGGCCACTTCTGATACTTCTTCCAGATCGCCGAGCCGATCAGCGTGGCGCCGCATTCCGCCACCGCTTGCTGCAGGGTGAAGCGCTGCTTGCCCACCACCACGTAGCTCAATCCTTCGTCGGGCACGCGGCCTTCGTTCGCCGCCGGCGTGGTCGAGGCAAACCAGCGTTCATCGATGCCGCCGCGATTCAAGCCGTAGGCGTAGAGATCGTCCGGGTGCAACTTGAGCCGCTTGCCCGGCTGGAGAAAGCTGCGCGGCACCCAGGCGGGCGCGAGCCGCAGCAGGCCGCCGGTGCGCTGCAGCTCGGCTTCGACGGTTTTGGCGACTTTGTTTTTGACGGTCTTGAGTTGGAGGACGGAGTTCATGCGATGGTTGAAAAGGAGGTGCGCGGGCGCGCGGGGGCCGTCTTTATTTCAGTGACACGCGCAGGCGTCAAATATCGAATTGCTTGGCGCTCGCCCCGCCGCGCGGCTCTAATCCGCGCGGCATGTCCCCCCTCCGCAAGCCGCGCTTCAGGCTGGTCAAAAAATTCTTCCTTCTCGCCAAGGCTTTCTTCAATGGCGGCAGCAAGCGTCCGGCACGCCTTTGGTTTGCCGTCATCCTCGGCCTCTGCGCGACGGTCGGCGTGGTCCAGGTCTTCATTAGCTATACCATGCGCGACTTCATCACCGCGCTTTCCCAGCGCGATCACGACGCCTGGGTGCGCGGCCTGTGGAAGTTCGTCGGCATGTGCTTCATCTCCGTGCCGGTCGGTGTCTACTATCGCTATTCGCAAGAACGCCTCTCGCTCGTCTGGAGGCGCTGGATGACCCAGCACCTCATCAAGCGCTACTTTTTCAACCGCGCCTACTATCGCATCCGCGCTTCGGAGAGCGTGGACAACCCCGACCAGCGCATCGCCGAAGACGTGAAACTCTTCACCACGGGCGTGCTGAATTTCTTCCTCGTGATCGTCAATTCTGTCGTCACCCTCGTCAGCTTCCTGGGCATCCTGTG
>NZ_JBDUCX010000331.1:0-6000 GCF_040003245.1 Chthoniobacter sp. | reverse complement strand
ATCTCCCACCGATCTCCCACCGATCTCCCACCGATCTCCCACCGATCTCCCACCGCGGTCCACAGAGTGGCATTAAGCTGAATTAAGGTAAATTAAGCTGAATTAAGCCTTTCAAAAAAATCCCGCCGTTCTCCCACCTGAACATGAAAGCAGCTTCTCCAAAAACCCTCTCGCGTCGCGAATTCCTGCGCACCACATCGGCCGGCGCGGCAGCGGCGCTGACCGGGGAACTCGTGGGGCGCGCTCGGGCCCAGGACATCCCCGCGGCGGTCGCGCGCCCGGCGCCGCATCCGTTGCTCACGCTGGCGGATGATTTTCAGGACGTTTCTCGGGGCAAGCCGAAGCCATTCACGCTGACTGGCGAAGCGCTCGTGAATGCGCGGCTCACGCCGGAAACGTGGCGGCTGGAAATCGTGGCCGATCCCTTCACCGACGAACACGTCAAAGAGCCCGCGACGCTCGGCAAACAATTCACCCTTGCCGACGGCACGGCGCTGGATTTGCCGGCGCTGGAGGAGTTGGGCAAAAAGCACCGCGTGCGGTTTCTGAAGGCGATGCAGTGCCTGAACATCGCGGCCCCGCTGGGCCAGGGGCTGTGGGAAGGCGTGCCGCTGCGCGAAGTACTGCGGCTGTGCGGGCCGATGCGTAACGCCCGCCGCATTTATTACTGGGGATTTCATAACGAAGACCCGCAGCAGATGTTCCAGTCCTCGCTCAGCTACACGCAAGCGATGGAGACACCGCCGGGCGAGCTGCCCGCCTTTCTCGCCTATCGGCTGAATGGCGAGCCCATCCCGCTGAAGCGCGGCGGGCCGGTGCGGCTGATCGTCCCGTGGGCGCATGGGTTCAAGTCGATCAAGTGGCTGCAGTACCTCGCGGTGACGAATGACTTCAAAGCCAATGACACTTACGCCAACCAGAACAACGATCCCGAGTCGCACTTGAAGACGGCGGCGTATATCGACCAGGCGCCGGAGAAATATCCGGCGGGTTCGCCGGTGTTTGTCTCGGGGCTGGCGATCTCCGGGCTCTCGGGGCTGAAGCGCGTGGAGTACTGGCTGCGCCGCGTCGAGCCGGGCGCGGCGCCGGTGGTGCAGGACGACGAAACGTACCGCACCGGTCCGTGGGCGGAATGTGAACTCGAAGCGCCGCCCGAGGATTGGAGCCGGGTGCTTCCACCGGGTACCGCAGCGAAAGAAGTGCTCGGCTTCGACTCTGCCACCGGCCGGCCCACCACGTGGCCGCTGCATTACAGCATGATCTCGTGGCTCACGACGCTGCGCGACTTGAAGCCCGGCAAGTTCGAGTTTCGAGCGCGCGCCGTGGACCTGAATGATTTTCCGCAACCGGAGCCGCGGCCGATTCAGAAGGCGGGGAAGAATCCGGTGGAAGTCTTTCGGTTTGAGGTCGTGTAGGTGGGTAGCGGGCTGGGGATTTACCGCAGAGGCGCAGAGAAGGGAGAGAGGGCCGCAGAGGGAAGAGGTGCCCGCTTACTTGGGCATGAGCGGTAGCGTGGGCGGTAATAACTCCGGCGGCTCGGTGACCTCGATGACCTCTTCCTTCTCCTCGTCCGCCCCGACTGGGACGGACCCCGCGTTGACCAGTCGGGAAGTGACGAAGATGAAGAGTTTGCGCTTGGTGTGGGGGGCGCGACTGGAGGGGGAGGACGGGCCGAGGAAGGGCACGCGGCCGAGGAGGAGATCTTTGTTTTCCACCTTCGTCGGCACGTCTTCGCTAGAGAAGCCAGCGAGCACCACGGTCGAGCCCTCGTAGATGCTGACCGATTGTGTCTCTTTGCGGGTGCTGAAGATTGGAGGCGGGTGAAGGCGGGGCGTGAGAATGTTCTGCGCCGGGACGCCAGTCGCCGGATTCGCGACCAGCGAAGCGCTGGGCGTGCCACGGCCGACGTCGCCCTCGAATTCCATCACTTGGTGGCTGAGATTCAGGTCGATGGTGTAGCCATCGGGGCCGGCCACCGGCTCGACCTCCAGCGCAACATCGAACTCGCGATTCTCCTGGCCGGGCCGCAATGGCGACGCAGCGGGAAATTCCGCCGGGGCGAGGGACGATGGGGCCGCCGGGATTTGGGGCGGCGTGTCTTCCAACGGATGGTGGAATGCGCGGATGACGTCCACGGCCAGCGGCTGGCCGCTTTTGACGGTCATCTTGGGTATGGAAAGGAATTCGACGCCTTTTTTCTGTTTCAATCCACGCAGGACCGTCTGGAATTGCGGATCGGTGAAGACGTGGGAAGTCACATCCGGCTTGGGAAAGGTGAGCACTTCGATGCTACCGGGAGTAATCTCGAAATTCGAAGCATTGCTCCCACGGATGACGAGGCCGGCCGGCGAAGCGGGCTTCACAGGGTGTCCGACGTCGCCGCCGCTGATGAAGACATTTTTCGTGGCTGGCGAATTGAACTGTCTCAGCAGCGCATCGAAGGTCAATTCCTTGAGATCATCGCCCGAAATCTCGATGAGCTGGCATTCGATTTCGACTGAAACGGGACCGCCGCCCTGGCCTTCATGGATGATCGTGTCGACGAGGTCCAACTGGTCCTGCGTGTTGCGGACGATGAGCCGGCTGCTCCTAATGATGTAGATGGCCGTGGCGGCACCATCAAAAGTAACGCCGTTGGCGATCAGCCATTTTTTGGCGGTTAGACGATCGGTAATTTCCGTCCCGGCCTTGGGAGAATCGGCGGCCCCCGCACTGTGAGCAACCGGGGTCCGGGGAATCAGATCCGGCGGTATTTTCCACTCTTGGGTGATAAGAGTTCCAGCCGGGGGATTTAGCGGGACGATGGAGACAGCGTACGGTTCGACCTGAAATCTCAAGTCGGCCAGGCCGGTTACATACTTCAGGGCTTCGAGCAGCGGGACGTTGGTCAGCGAAACCGTGATGCGGGCATCTGCGGCCTTTTCCACAGGAGCTGAGGAAGCGGCTCCCGGGGCCGCTTCGTTGGGACCTGCCAGTTTGAGAACGATATTCACGCCGCGGTTGCCGCCGGGCGAATCCACGTCCAGTTCGGCACTCTTCTTCTTCAGGAAGTCGACGGCCTCGCGAACGGTTGCTTCGTGGAAATCCAGCTTGGGAATGACGATCCGGTTCAGCTTGTGACGAATCTCCGTTGTCCTCGCAGCCTGATCGTCCGCAGCGGGTGGTTGGGTGCCGTCCGCGGCGAAGCCGATCGCGCTAGCGAGGATCAGCGAACAGGCCAGAGATGTGCGGATGAGGATCACAAACAGCGGGGGCCATCAGGGATTCGCCAGAGGTGGACGGCGATGTAAATGAAACTTCAGGCGGTGGGTAATGTCACGCTTCGACTGGTCAAGCAGGGGAATCGCGCGACGGTCGAAAATCGTCATCCTGAGCTTGCGAAAGCCAAGCGTAGCGAGACGGCCTGCGGATGAAATGGGGCAAACCTCTGAATTCGCTCCGGCATTAAACGGATGGCACATGCTGCGACCATGCTCCTTCTGTCGTCGGGCGAATGAAGAAAGGCAGATATCAGTGGTCCTTCGCAAGCTCAGGATGACGCCGTTTTTTTTGGCGCCCTTCGGGCGATCCATTGTCGTATCAGCCGTGGTGATGAACGTGCTCGTCCGACTTCATTGGTGTGCCGCCTGGAACGATGCCGAGGTCGCGTTTCATTTCATCGGGGCTGGCGACATCGGCGAAGGTTCCGGGGGGGCGTTCGTACCAGCCGGGGTCCTGGTCGTAACTCTCCAGGTGATCGCGCACTTTGATGTTCGTGTACATGCCGCCCATGGTAATGTAGTCGTGGGGGCCTTTGCCGCCGATCATGGGCAGGCTGTTGCGGGGGACTTTCATGCCCATCTCGCCCATCTCCGCCATGCCGGCTTCGCCCATGGTCATGTAACCGGGCACCGCTTTGCGGGCGCGCTGGTCGAGGCCATCGGTGTTGACGCCGATGAGGTTCGGGAGGCCGTGGCCCATCTGGTTCATGACGTGGTGGGACATGTGGCAGTGCATGGCCCAGTCGCCGGGATTGTCGGCCACGAACTCCATGGTGCGGGTACTGCCCACGGGAACCAACGTGGTCACTTCCGGACGGCGGGCGCTTTCCGGGACGTCGCCGCCGTCCGTGGCGGTCAGCCACCAAAAATGGCCGTGAAAGTGCATGGGGTGATGATCCATGGCGGACAGATTACCAAAGCGAATGCGCACGCGGTCGCCGGTCTTGACGATGAGCGGCGCGGTGCCGGGGTAGCAGCGGGCATTCAAGGTGAGGACGTTGAACTCCGTCATCTCCATAGGATCGGGGCGCATGGTGCCGGGCACGATCTTCCATTCGCTGAGCATGAAGACGAAATCGCGGTCGGGCCGCGGGCCACGCGGTTCGCGCGGGTGAATGACAATCATCCCGAGCATGCCCAGCGCCATCTGGGTCATCTCGTCGTGATGCGAGTGGTACATATAGGTGCCGTGCTGCCAAAGGGTGAACTCGTACTTGAACGTCTCGCCCGGTTGGATGGCCTTCTGGGTGAGGCCGCCCACGCCGTCCATGCCGTTCGGGCCGATGATGCCATGCCAATGCACGGCGGTCGCCTCAGGGAGTTTATTCGTCACGTAGATGCGGACGCGGTCGCCTTCGACGACCTCGATAGTCGGTCCGTGCACCTGCCCGTTGAAACTCCAGCAATGGGCTTTCAGGCCGGGGGCGAATTCGTGATCGCGCACCTCCTCGGCCACGAGATGGAAGACCTTCACCCCATCGACCACTTTCCACGGCAGCGTGGAACCGTTGAGCGTCACGGTCGGGGTGTAGTGTTTGCCAGGCTCGCCGGGTTCGGGATGAGGCGGGCGGGTCCACACGGGAGGCTCCGTCTTTCCAGCGGAGGCTTTCGCCTGGGCGAAGGGATTCGCGGGATGCGGCTCTTCCGCACGGGCGGCGGCGGGAATGGCGGCGGCGCCCGCAAGGGCGGCGGCACCGGTGAAAAGTTCACGTCGAGAGATCATGAGGAGTAGTCAGTTGGTTTTGTGCCCAGCGGTTTTGGCGGCAGGGCGCGGGCGGAGATTACCGCCGACGGCCCGCTCGAGTTCGGTGCGGGTAAGCCAGTAGTCGCGCAGGGCCTCGAGGGACTTTTGTTCGGCGTCGATCTGCTCGGCGCGCGCGGTGAAGAGCTCGTAGTTGCCCGCGAGCATGCCGTTGTAGCGGAGCAGCATGCCGGCGGTGACGGCGCGCTGCGTCGGAACGATTTCACTTTGATAAAAGCGCACGGTTTCGCGGAGCGCGGCCAGCTTGTCGTGGAGGGCGCGCACGTCGGAGCGGATGTCGATGGCGAGGCCTTCGAGCTTGCGCTCGGCACGGCGCAGCTCGGCTTCGCTTTTGGCAATCCGCGCCTGGCCTTGATTGAACAACGGCAACTCCAGGCGAAAGGTGGGGCCGGTGACATTGCTGCGGTCGGGATTGCGCTCCGTATCCACGCCGAACTCCAGCGCGCCGATATAGCGGTAACTTTTCGTGAGCCCGAGCGCGCGGACGACGCCAGAGAGGTCGGCATGCGCGGCGGCGAGATCGAGACGCTGCGCCACGGCCAGCGATTCGAGCCCCTTCAGCGGCACGTCACCAGCGGGCAGGCCGGGCAATCCATCCGCAAGTTTCCACGCGGTGTCCGGACCCCACAGGCCGAGCAGCCGGTTGAGCTTTTCGCGATGTTCGCGCAGTTCGTTTTCGGCGATGGCGAGGGCGAGGCGGGCGACGTTATAGGCGGCCTGCTGCTCGGTGAGGGCGAGGTCGGTGATGTTGCCCGCCTGATGCTGGCGCTGGCTGAGATCAAGGGCTGTCGCGTTGATGTCGACGATGGTTTGGCGGTGGGCCAGCATCGCATTCTCCCCTTGCAGCCAATAGACTTCGGTCTTCACTTCCGCGACGAGGCGCAGCGCCTCGCCAGCGACGCGCAACTGGGCGGCGGCGAGTTGATCGGCCGCAACGCGCTTGCGGAGCGGGAGCATGAGCAGGTCGAGCAGATCGAA
>NZ_JBDUCX010000112.1:0-20300 GCF_040003245.1 Chthoniobacter sp. | reverse complement strand
CCTCGCCCAGAGCTTTCAGAAAGAACCGCCGGTCGACGTCATCGGTAAAGATGCGCTCCCGGCGGTTCCCGCGGGCCATCACATGGTAAAACGCTCCAGGGTATTCGAGACGAATGCTGCGCGGCATACCGACAGTTCAGTCCAGCCAATCCCTGCTGTCAAGATTTGTTGACTGACCCCTAATCCCCCACGGAACTCCGCATTTCCGGACCGCTTCGGTCCGCGCTCGCTCGTCGAGATGCGCCACAAAACGGCGCCGCCCCGCCGCGTCGTCGGATAAATCATAGGCGCCCAGTCCCTCCTCGCACACCAACCACACCGGGCGCTGGCGCGTGGGCAGCGCGTATCCCCCCGCCACACTGCTCCACGGATAATCTCGCACGCTCCCACCGCGCTCCAAGTGAATCAAGCCCGCCCGCACCGGGTTCAAATGAATGTAATCGAGCAAGGTGCAGTAATACTCGCCCCGCCGCCCTTCCGTCACCACCGCCTTGTAACGGTCGCCGAAGAGCCGTCCCCAAGCCCGATGCCGGGTATTGAACCGCCGCGTATAGGTATTCTGCAACCATTGCATGCCGGCCACCAGATTGGGCTCCGGCGTCTCGATCAAGCAGTGGTAATGATTGCTCATCAGCACCCAGGCATGGACCCGCCAGCCGGTCCGCTCGCAAGCCTCGCCCAAAGCCTGCAGAAAGAAGCGCCGATCAAGATCATCGGCAAAGATCCGCTCCCGGCGATTGCCCCGCGCCATTACATGATAGAACGCACCGGGATATTCGAGGCGGATGCTGCGCGGCATCCGACCATCTCAATCCAACAAACCCTTCTGTCAAGATTTGTTGACTGACCCCTATTCCGCACGGGACTATCGTCAGCTTCGCCCCGTGATCAGGGCAATCGGCCCGCGGAACTTGCGCCACCAACTCACAACGGTATTGGAAGAAGTTCAAATGCCGCCAGCGCTTCTCCACTCGATCGTAGATCGTGCATCGGCGCTGACACTCCGGACAGACCACTCTCTTCTGGCCATCGTGTTCCAGCACCAGTTCCAGTTGTTTCGGTTCACCTTGAAACTCCGTCGCACTCACTCGCCATCCCGTCCCAGCCAGTTGCAAGGCCGCATCAAAGAGGGCATTCGGCGTCATCCTCACAGCCTACCCTCACCAACGCGCCTTGAAAATCACCCACTCAGAATAGCGAAGTGCCACAAATCTTGACAGCCAGATCGGGTCTGCGAGGCGAAGCGGCGACTGAGGTGGCAATCTGTCAAGATATGTTGACTGACCCCTATTCCTATTCCCCCTATTCACTATTCCTTTTTGGACAGCAGTGCTAGGCCGCTATTCCCTACTCTTTCTCTCCATAGGCTTTTTTGTCGATCCAAAAAAAACACTAGCTCTATGCAAAGACCATCCCACCAACCAATACCAAAGAGTTCCCACTACAATAAACGTTGCTATGTCATAAGCCGACAAATACATTGGATCCTTGACAAATCTTTCTAAAATCAACTCGCCCCCATTCGTAATTTCGGAAGCGGGCCAATAAAGATAAGGAACTATCGCCCAACCCATTGAGTTTTCTTTTCCGTACGTTAGTTGCAGAACAATTACAATCGAGAGAACAAAATAAACCGCTGGAAGTATAAGATATTTACGCATACAGCCGCCTTTTTATTTACTTCATTCGAACACTCCACAAATCTGCGGGTGCTTGTATATATATCAAATTATTTAGAATAGTTGCCAAATCATCCGGAAGTATCGCGCCGCCATAATATCCGTACATATTAACACCGCCTGCCGATAGCGCCAAGTATGCGGACGCGGCGCACTGAGTCTCTCCGGGTTTGGTGGGAGCGGGTGTCCAGCGAGGAGTTATTTTCGGATCGCTTAGCGCCGCCACAGCCGCGTCGAACGCAGCATCATCAGGCACATGCACCACGTATTGAGCTACCGGTGCACGACCTTCTTCCGCTATTGTTTGCGCGAGATTGAGTTTTGTGTTCGGTCCATGTGGGTGACTCGGAGCCCCACACTCGTGAGGAAACTGGCTCAAGAGAACTTTAGCGGAATTGTGCTCCTTTATCAATACATGTCCCACACTGCTGCCGGGGAGTCCCACTCCCGTGCCCGTCCAACCCCATATCAAAACATCCACATCGCGCAACCCGAGCGGATCAACAAGATTGATCGGACTATCATGAACGTACCCATATAGGTCGATTCCCCCGTCTTCCTCGATGGGATCTCGGGATAGCCATCGACCTAAGGTGGCCGAATAGGCTCGATAGGGTGCGAGATGCAGACCGCTTGAGGCATGGAGGTAGTGCCCAGTGAAACCAAAATCACTCTCGATGGCGTTGACTCCGGTGATGGCGTTGTCTGAACGGCCACCCCATGGCGTGTAGTCGTATCGAGCGCGTAGCACGCCGGCGGCGTCGGTGACCTCGCGGACACTCCCGAGATGATCTCTGGCGTAATAGAGTTTCAGTGTGCCGCGCACCTCCCCATTCCCGTAGAACTGCTTGGTCACCGAATCGCTGGCATCGCGCTCCTCGGCGAGAGTGAAACCATCCCACACGAAGTGCTTCTCACTGGTCACGGCACCATTGTTCTTTTCGAAGATGGCCACCCGACGGCTGAGCCCGTCGTAGCTGAACTCCGTGCGAAGATTCGTCCCGGTGTAGCTGATCGCCACCAGGCGGTTGGCGGCGTCCCATTCGTAAGTCTGGTCCGAGCCGTTGTCGGTCATGTTGCCATTGGCGTCGTAGACGAATGTCCGCGCCGGGTCCGCGGTGAGCGTGAAGGCGATGTGCCGGGTCGTGGTCTGGGCATTGGCGCCCGCGGCCGGGTTGGTTTCGGTGGCCTTGAGTTCCAGGCTGTTGGCGCCGGGGCTGACGTTGGCTCGTCCGCTCCAGTTCAAACCATCCATCGTCACCGGTTGGCCGGCCAGGGTGATCGTGGACGGCTTGCTCACCGTGCCACGAAGCTCCAGCGGACCGGTGCCGCTGGAGGTGGTGAGCTGGTTCTTCGCGTTGGCCGGGTAGCTGGTGTACTTTCCATCCTCGTTGACGGCAACACGGTTGCCCGCGCTGTCATAGCCATAACTGGCGCTGTGGAGCAGGTTCTGCGAGGGTTGGGCACGTTGCACGGCATTCTCCAGTTCGTTACTGGCGTTGTAGCCAAAGGTATACTGCGCCGTGCTCCCGGCAATGACACTTTGCCAGGAGAGGATTTCGCCTTCGGCATCGTAGCTGTAGCTGTGCTGCGACTGAGTCTGCGCCGTGGGGTCGAGATGGGTGATCGAATCCAGGCGCTGGTCCTGGGCGTTGGGCTTCCAGGCGTAGTTCGTCAACAGCCTCGTCTGTTGCCCATTGGAAACCTGCAAATGATCCAGCCGTGCGGTCTGGTTCACGTAGCTGGGAACGAAGTTCCCCAATGGGTTCCCATAGCCAGCCACACGGCCGAGGGCGTCGTAAGAGACGGAAGAGGCGTTGGTCGCCCCGTTGATGGAACGCCCATTGGCGCGGCCCAATTCGTCGTAGGTATACGTAATCGTGCTGTTGCCCAGTGGCCCGGCCACGGTTTGCAACTGCCCCGCACCCAGCGTCCCCGCGGCAATGGGGTAATAGCCGTAGTTGGTCTGCCCCGTGCCGTCCGTCATCGAAGTCAGGCGGGGATACGCAGGGTCATCGATGAAGCCGAGGTTCGCTGTGGGCTTCAACGTGTTGGCATACGTGACCGAAGCGAGACGATCATCGGCGGCATACCCATAGGTCGTGATCTGGCTCAGGGCATCGGTCACGGTGGAGAGCCTGCCGGTACCAGGCTCATAGGTGTAGGTGGCGACCAGTTGCCCGGCGATCGTCTTGCTGATAATGCGCTTTTCCAAATCGCGCCCCCACTCCGTCTCGTTTCCGGCGGGATCAATGATCTTGTCCCTCGCTCCACAGGGGCAGACGATGAATTGCGTCACACGATTTTGCGGGTCGGTGACTTTGACCAGATTGCGCAGGTTGTCGTATTCCAGCGCCATGACATGCCCGAGGCGGTCCCGGGTATGGGCGGCATCCAGCGGCCAGCGCGCGTCGTCGTAGCGTGTCTCGCGATAGGTGGTATCGGGGTAGTTGACGCGCGTGACGCGATCGACGCTCTGGAGGGGATCGCCGCCAACGGCGTCGTAGGCGAGGTTCACCGCATAGCCCTCGCTATCCGTGACCGTCTGCACACGGCCATAAGCGTCAAGCGCATAGTGGGTGGCGGCGGCGAAGGCCGTTCCAGAGGCTCGCGTAACGGTCACCAGTCGCCCAAAGCCCGGTTGGGCAGGGGTGTCGTCGTAGGCGAATTGCGTCACCTCGCCCTTCGCGTTGGTGACGCTCTGAACCTGCCCGCGGGTGTTATAGCCGATAATGGTTTGCTGGCCGGCGGCATCGGTCACCGCCTGCGGTCGGTGATTCAGATAGTTTGAGCAGCTGGCCAGCAAATCATCTCTACCGCCAGTAATGTTGTGCACTTCCGTCAAGTCCACTGGATTCGCGGGATCATAGACAAAGCTGTTCGTACGACCGACGGGGTCGATCGCTTTTGTGATGAGGGAAAGAGGGTTGTTGTATTCCGCGCGGTTTTGCTGAAGTTTCTGAATGCCATTCACCGAGCGGTAGGATTCGGTCACGAGCCCGTTTGGCGCGACCCCCGGATCGGTCTGACCTGCGTAAACATAGCGCACTGGCGCCTCGAGTGGATTCTTGCTCCACGCCCGAAATCCACCGCTGCCTTGCGAGTCGAATGCCCAACCGATTTGCTGCGCGTCCGCGTCCTGCATGTGACCGGTCATCGTCGCCTTTTTGTCCCAGAAATAGGTTGTCGTGCCGCGCGCACCGATTTCATCGGCGGAATCCAGTCGGCGGCTCCCGGCGCCATTCCATGGGCCGACTTCCACTTCATTGCTCTGAGGCAGCAGTCCAGCGGCAATCCATCCTTTGGCCGGAAACGTGCGCGATGTCGGATCGAGAGCGGCCCAGTGAAAGAGAGTGGAAGGAGTGGCAACGGTCTGGGGCGCGAGGAAAGCGATGCCGTTGACCGTTACCGTTATCGGATCTGGCTGGATATATCGATTTTCGAGGCGCTCCAGGGTATTATTGGGATCGCGCATTTCGAGCCAACTGCCGGCGGGATCCCGTGTGAAATGAGAAGTCCCATATGGAGTGGTCAATGAGTCGATCTTGCCATCGGCTCCATAAGTCACTTGGGAAAGGATGCCCACAGGATCGGTGCAGGAGATCAATCGGCCCGAGTTATCATAGCCGAGTGTGGCCGTGCGCCCAAAGTGATCGACCAGCTTCCATAGCCTCTCGGGAAAGGTGGCATCATAGATGAGATGCGTGACCTTCCCGGCCGCATCCGTGCACGAAGTCAGCTTGCCGCCGGTGCGTTGAAATGTGGCGGCGTTGCCCCAGGCATCGCGCACTTGGGTGAGAAACCAGCGCCGCGGGGCCGTCGTCGCTCCGTCATTTTGGTCATAGGTTTCCACCGACCCATCGGCAAATCGTCGCTCATAGCCACCCGTGGCGAGCCGGTAAAGAGTCGCATTCGCCCAGCGATTGTTGGTGAATTTGTCCTCCGCAGTGCCCCCGCCGGCGATATACCCTGAAAAAGTCTCCACCCCGCCGCCTCGTGGGAGAATCTGAATAGCCGCAGTCGGGGCGCTGGGATCGTCTTGCAACCAGGCATCGAGCGCACAGCGCCATCCGCCATTGGTGGCATACACACCTCCCGCGACCGTTCCACCATCGGTGTAGAAGATGGTGGCGTCGACGGGCGGTCCAAAGGCTGGCGTGTAGGTCAGCGGAGTGTCTTCCACACGCAACGAACGCGCACTGGCATGGGCCGCATACGTCATCATTGGGCAACGAGACGAGTTGCCGCCCAGCAGGGGGTCGCACTTCGTTTCGAGATTCGGATTTGTTGCCGGCGATGGTGCGCTGAGGATTTTGACCGTTCGCGACAAGGCTGCTGTAAGCTGATTGAATGCGACTACTTCATCATGGGAATCGCCAAAGTCTTCCTCCGGCAGAACGCCGATATAGACAGTGACCGGGTATACATAGAGGTTCCATCCGGGAGGACCCCACGGCAGGTTGTTCTGCGGCTGAAGGACCACGTCGGATAACGCCGGCCCAGTGGACTGCAAAACATAAACGACTCCTGTTCCCTGGGCGACGTAGGTATACCCTGAGTATCGTTTGCTCCATGCATAATAGCGAAAGAGCGGGACCTTGGGCACGGGTGCTTGTCCGTGGGCGGCATTGTCTGAGTAAGCAAAAAGAAGGACCAATACGATGCAGAATTTAGACATCCAATTCAAAGGCAAGAACACCCCTGGTTGTTCCTTTCGATTCACTGCTGGCTGCAATGGGAGGGTTTCAACACCGGTCCCCTCTGCGAGCCGATTCGCCGCTGGCCGTTGGTCTTTAAGGAAAGGATTCACGGGCGAAACCCTCCGCCGGTTTGTCTGCCACTTCGGACGCCGCGCTGAATTTGGCTATAACCTGCTTTCATATCGAGAGTAACTAAGGAGTGAGTGTGGCGCCGATCGGGCTGCTCACCGTGAGCACCGGCGCGGGATCCGTGGGCGACGTGTGGGCGAGGTATTCGTCGAGATTGCTGACGCCATCTCCATCCGCATCCCCATTGGGATCGACTCCGATGTGCCCAAAATACTGCAATTCCCACCAATCCGGCAGCCCGTTGCCGTCGGTGTCGCCCGCCGCCGCCAATAGATACAGCTGCAGATTGGTGTGCACTCCATCGGATGACAGTTGGCTGGCATCACTTGGGTCGTTGGGGTTGAGCCCGGAACGAGTCTCCCACCAGTCCGGAATCCCGTCTCCATCGCTATCGCGCGTGAAGTCGAAGGAGAAGAGCTGCTTGAGCTGCCCCAAATTGGCGGCGGAATAATCGTCCGGCGTCCCGTTCGCCCAAGGATAGGCGTTGGTGTATTGGGCGGCGATCAAGCGGTCATAGAAGAGCTTGGCGACAGACTTGAGTTGGCCGAGGTTGACGATGGCAAAATCGTCACGGACCACGCCGGGGTCGGGTGGCGTGGTCCAGATGGTGATGAGGTTGTTGACGTTCAGGCCCGCGCCGCCGGGGAGATGGGCGTTCATTTCGGCGGCGGCGGCCGTACCCACTCGCTTGAGCTGGCCGAGATTGGCGGCAGCGAAGTCGTCGGCGGCGGGGTAATTGGTGGGCCAGACGGGGCTGGCGACTGGCGGGGCGGTTTGCTGGATGACTTCGCGCTCGAACCACCAGGCGGGGTAAGACGCCGGTTTGGTGGTGGTGGGGACGGGCGCGGCGAAGAGCGGGCCCGCCAGCAAGGCGCAGAAGAGGCTGTTGAGGGCGCGGAACCAGCGGGAGGATTGGCAACGCTGCAGGAAGGATTTCGAACCGGATGGACCCATGGTGGCAGTACTTGGTGCTTAATTCTCAGTGCTCAGTTCCGCCTCGCTTGCGCAGCGCCGGGCGGAACGATCGTCACGGCTGCGGGACGGGATTCGTGCCGGCAGTGAAGTCGCCCATGCCGATGTCCCCGGCAGCGGGCACACGCAGGACGCCGCGGACGTGGGTGTCCCCATTGACGTCGAGCCGGGCGGCGGGAGCGCTGGTGCCAATGCCAATCTTGCCCGAAGTCCCGACCGTGGTATAGCGTTCATATAACGTCGTCCCATAAATGAGATTGCCGATATTTAAAGAATAGGAAGCATCGGCAGCCGGCAGCTCAGCCCAATAGCCGATCACGATGTTGCACGAACCGGTTGTGTTATTGGCGCCGGAATTGGCCCCTACGAATGTATTGTACGAACCGGTCGTATTTGCCGCCCCAGACCCGACGCCGAGCGCCGTACTGGAGCCTTCCCAAAAGTTGACTTGGTTAGTCTGCCCCAATGCGCCTGCTCCCACGGCGGTATTGCCAGCTCCCGTTTGCATGGAAGTCAAGGCGTCCATTCCGATCGCGACGTCTGATTGCGTATGATCTACCGAGGCGAGCGCTCTGGCGCCGACCGCCACTTCGCCGTTGCTGTCGGTGGAGTTAGTGAGCGCGAAGGTGCCCAAGGCGACATTCCACCCCCCGGAACGCAACTGCCACGCGGCGTTGCCGCCGACGGCGACATTGTAGTAGCCGGTGGTAAGAGAGGGTAGGGCTCCAGCTCCGACACCGACGTTGAAAGCCGCGTCTCCACTGGAGGTCAGATTACCGGCATTTCGACCCACAAACGTGTTGAAGTGAGCTCCTGCTGCCGCCACTACTGGAGTGTACGTGCTCAGAATCGGAGCCGCATAGCCATTGGCGTCATTTTGATAGATGATGCCTGCCGTATTCGTACTCACAGGAAGCAGGAAATTTCCAGTGATGGTCAATTGCTGGCCAGGTGTAATGGTGCCGATCCCGACGAAGCCGCCGGGGGTGACGCTGAGACCATTGGCGACGAGTGGGACGGTGGAGCCGACGGTGGCCAGGGCCTGGCCATTCCAAAAGATGCCACTGGTGCCGGCCGTGCCTGGACGGAGGACGATGGTGTTGGCCGCGTCTTGCGGATCGAAAAGCGTGAGGGAGTGATCGTTATCGAGCTTCATCGCGAGGCGGCCATCGCCGGCGGCGGTGGAGAACTGCCATTGGTACTGCCCGGCGGGACGAAACGACCGCAGCACGGTGGTGGCCGTGGCCTCGGTGCTGGTGCTATCGTGATAACTCAGCACCAAGCCATAGTTTGCCGGGGATGCACTGTCGAAAGCCGGGCCTTGCAGGGTGAGCATAACCGGACCACTGGAAGGATTGATCGTGATCTGGCCGGATTGAACGAGATCGGTGTCTGCTCTGGCCCCGCCAGAAAACAGCAGGAGCGAACTCAAGCAGAGGGACAAACCAAGCAACCAGGAGGCACCGCCGGGGGTGGAACCACGCAATTCAACCGAACGAATTTCCGTCATGCGAAGCGTGTAGCAAGATGGCGGAAGGGGCGTCAAGGGGAATCCCATTTTTGCGGAGATTGTTACATTGGCCGTCTTTTCATAGAAAGGCAGAGCAATATCCAGCACTACAAACTAATACTTAAGTATAACCACTAGGTATCTCTACTTTCTCCCACTGAGCACGCTGCGCATACCCTCACACAGTTCCTGCGGACCGGGGGCTCTGACCCTACCGCGATCAGTTTCGAATATCTGCTGTTTGTTCTCCCTTTACGGGCTGTCGGCAACGACCATGATCCGGTGGCCGCCACCCGTGCGTTGCCGCTTGCGCGGGTTGAGACGGTTTGGCTAACATTTGGTCGTGACCACGGCTGAACTGAAATCCTCTCCGGAAAGATTTGTCCCCTTCGCTCGCGGCCTAAAACGGGACGAAAAGAGCGCGGTGCAAGGCCATGAAGAAATTCCTTCCTCCCAGCCTCCCTCTTCCCGAATCCGGGCGCGCGGCGTTCGGCACGGAGGATGGCGTTTGAGTGGCTGAACCCTGAATCAAAAAAGCGAAATGAAGCGGCGCAATTCCAAAGCGAGCCGGCCAAAGCAAGTGAACTCCGGGACAGCCAAGAGTGGCAGAGGGTCCCAGACCTCGCGGCGGGGAAAACCGGGAAAGACGAAGTCGGGACCACGACTGGCGGGCACGATTTCCGAATGCCGGGTCTTTGGTTTTGAAGCCCGCTTCACACCGGAAGGTCCGGCAGAGGAGGATGCGCGACGTTTCCAGGAGTTTCGGCTGGAGGCGGAGGAACGGAGGCAGGTCTTGCAGGTTCGAGAGTTGGCGCGGCGTAAACGCCGTGCTCTGGATCGCATCGCGGCCACGGAAAAGACAACGCCGATCATCCGGAGTTTGCTAAACGACGAGATTTCGCCGGACAAAGCAGCGGCGAGACTGAAGCGGGTGATCAAGGACGAGGAATTGCGTCGCGAGGTGATGGATCACTGGGCTGAAGTCGTGACAATCACGCCGGAAAAAGAAGCCGACGAAACCGAGCGGCTGGCTTGCGAAAGGGCGGATATTCGGCGTCGCGAACGTTTGCTGAAAATCGACAAAGCAATTCACCGCGGCTACTGGGCCTTGGTCGAGGCAGCGACGGCAGGCGACGTGACGGCTGCGGAGTATTTGGCGGAGACGGCAATTGCAGCTGCATCGTGGTTATTGCATGCCGAAAATTCTCAACCAGACTTGTTCAAGAAAATCGCACGAAGCCAGGTATTTTGGCCGGTCCTGGCGCAAGACGAACCTGATTGGGAGCGGAGCGCGGCGAGTCGGATCGCCGCACTGGACGTCGGAGCCGATCTTCGAGTATTCCGCACGCGATTTCGGCAGGCGCGGGGAACGGACGCGAATCTTCCGGCACGGCTTTGGGCAAAAGCCGCTGTTCGCGTCGTCGAGGAGACACGGTGGCGGGGCCTGGCGATAGCCAGATTAGTCAGGGGATTTAGCTCTTCCCGGGAACTGGCTCATTTCTGCACGGAGGCCGGCTGGAAACTCCGCACCCCAAAAAAATGGGCTGATGGAGCGTATGGCATCGCGCCATTTGCAAAGCCAAGCCTGGCGAATTGGAAAAAGGTCGTCCGCGCCATGATCCGGGAAGAAGTGCCGGATTTTCATTTGCGGCCCGAGTGGGCCAACCAACGACGCACCGCGGAAAGGCGCGGGCGCGATACGATCGGCGAAATTCAAAACGCGATTCTAGACGACATTATCAGCGCGCTGGAGCGTCTCGCGCCGGGATGACGCCTGCGGAAATTCGTCTACTGAACTTCAGCAAATGAAATAGGGGAAGAAGCGCTCGCGGATTGGCGGTTTACTCGCCCCGTATGAGCCGCACTGCCGTCAATTCCTCGAATGTCCGCTCGATCGGTTACGATGCGTGGAGCGCCACGCTGGAAGTCGAGTTTCACTCGCGCAGCGTTTATCAGCACTACGATGTGCCCGCCGATCTGTATGATCGGTTCATGAACGCCGGGTCGAAGGGCCGGTTTTACTACTCCAACCTGCGCAATCGCTATGGTTGCCGTCGCGTGGGATGAGGTGATGAGCGCCAATCACCAAGCTTCGCCCGGCCGTCTGGCCGAACATCTCCGCGAGTTCTCGTCGGAAGTCGCGGAGTTGAAGGGAGCCGGGCTGGATTCGCTGACCGACACGCTGGCCCATTGGCTCTCCGCGCACTATGCGGGGGCCGCGCGCCGGGTGGCGGAAGAAGCGGGCGACGCCGGTCTGCCGCTGACGGTGCTGCACAGCCTATCCGCCGATATCGTGGCGCTGCGCAAGGGTGATCACAGCGCGGCGCGGCTGGCGCTCGAACGCGAGTGGCTGGAAGTGGAACGGCAGAAGACGAAGGAGCGGATGGAGAAGCAATTCGAGCAATGGATGCAGCAACCGGAAGTGCGGGACCGCTTTCGCCCGAGCAAATTGAGCGAGGAGGAACGCGCCGAAAGGATACGCGACATCTTGGGTATGCCGCGTCGCGACACGGCCGGCCTTTCGCCGGAAGCGCTCGCCGAAATCGAGCATGCCGCGAAAATTCTATGAACCGCCCGGCAACGACAACGCAACTTCCACCGACTGACGCCGACCGATGAATGTGACCCGCAATGGAAAGATTGCCCGGCTGCCGCGCAGCGTCCGGGAGGAATTAAACCGGCGGATGCAGGACGGCGCGCAAGGCAAAAGGCTGGTGGCCTGGTTGAACATGCTGCCGGAGGTGCGGGCAGTGCTGGCGTTGGAATTCGGCGGAAAGCCGATCGGCGCGCAAAACCTCACGGAATGGCGGCAGGGCGGTTATCGCGACTGGCTGGCCGGCCAGGAGGCGCGGGAAGTGGCGCAGCAACTGGGGGAAGAAGCGGTGGCCGACGATGCGGAGGGGCGGAGGCCACTGACCGAAACGCTGGCGCGATGGGTAGCGGCACGATACGCGGTGGCGACGCGGCGGGTGGCCGAGGCAGAGGGCGATGAAGGCTGGCGCCTGCTGCGGGAGATGTGCGGCGATGTGGTGGATTTGCGCCGAGGCGATCACAGCGCTCAGCGGCTGGATCTGGAGCGCGAGCGCGTGGCGGTGGGCAGAAACGACGCGGAGATGAAATGGAAACGCAAGATCATCATCGGCCTGGAGGCGCTGGTGACCTATGCAGGGAAGCACCCGGAAGCACAGGCGGCGCTGGACGAACTGGCCCGGCTGACGCGCCACCCATTCGATCCAAGGGAATCAAACCCGATCAAGCCCAATCAAACTGAATCAAACCTTTGAACGCGCCGAAGAAACCGATACCACCCGACCCTACCCCACCCCGCGTTCCGCGCTGGACGCGGGGGGCGGGGCGTGGAAAATCCCGACTCCTCTTGCGCGTGTAGTGCGGCGGAGGTGTCAAAATCGTATCCTATCTTCCATGAATTCCATCTCCCCCTTGTCCCGCACCATCGCGTGCATCCTGGCTGCCGGCGTCATTGCGCTGCCGATTCCGCGCAGTGTGCTGGCGGAAGACGCGGCGCCGCCCGTCATCGTGCCGACGAATCTCTTTGCGGTGCCGGATGGGCTGGAGGTCACGGTGTGGGCGACGACTCCCCTGCTCCATAACCCGACGAACATCGATTTCGACCGGGATGGGCGGTTGTGGGTGGCGGAAGGCGTGAACTATCGCAGCAAGTCGAACCGCCAGCCCGAGGGCGACAAGATCGTGGTGCTGGAGGACACGACGGGCGCGGGCAAGGCGGACAAGAGCAGCGTCTTCGTGCAGGATCCGGACCTCGTGGCGCCGTTGGGCGTGGCGGTGCTGGACAACAAGATCGTCGTCTCGCAGCCGCCGAATCTCCTCGTCTTCACCGACGTGAAGGGCGACCGCAAATTTGATTCGGCCGTCGATACGCGGGAGGTGCTGCTCACCGGGTTCAACGGGCGCAACCACGATCACAGCCTGCACTCGCTCACCGCCGGCCCGGATGGCTTGTGGTACTTCAACCAAGGGAACACCGGCGCGCAATTCACCGACAAATCGGGCAAGACGTTCCGCATCGGCAGCCCGTACAGTCACGGCAAGGACACGGCGCAGGTGGTGGACTCGCCGCAGATCGCCGGGCAGAAGAGCGACGACGGCCACGTGTGGATCGGCGGTTTCACGGCGCGGATGAATCCCGACGGGAGCAACGTCGAGATCATCGGCCACAATTACCGCAACAGCTTCGAGCAGACGGTCAATTCGCTCGGCGACATCTACCAGAGCGACAACGACGACCCGCCCGCCTGCCGCGTGACGCCGCTGCTCCTCTACGGCAACGCGGGCTTCGCTTCCATCGACGGCAAGCGCGCCTGGGGCGCGGACCGGCGGCCCGGCCAGGAAGTGCCAGTGGCGGAATGGCGCCAGGAAGATCCCGGCACGATGCCCGCGGGCGATGTCTACGGCGGCGGCTCGCCGACCGGCGTGGCCTTTTATGAAAACGGCGCGCTCGGCAAGAAATGGCGCGGCCTGCTTCTCACCTGCGAAGCGGGACGCAACGTGGTCTTCGGTTATCAGCCAAAGCCCGAGGGCGCGGGCTTCAAGCTCGACCGCTTCGATTTCCTCACCTCGAACAAGGAGAAGAAATTCGCCGGCTCGGATTTCCTCGGTGGCACGACGAGCGTGACCAGCGAACTGCAGACGCTCTTCCGTCCGTCGGACGTGTGCGTGGGACCGGACGGCGCGATCTATGTGGCCGATTGGTTCGACCCGCGCGTGGGCGGCCACGCGACGCTGGACAACACCATGGCCGGCACGATCTATCGCATCGCGCCGAAGGGCTTCAAATCGAAGGTGCCGAAGTTCGATCTCGAGACGACGGCGGGCCAGATCGCCGCGTTGAAGAGCCCGGCGGTGAATGTGCGCTACAGCGGCTTCAGCCGGCTGAAAGCGCAGGGCGAAAAAGCCGTGCCCGCGGTGGCGGCGCTGTTGAAGGACGAGAATCCCTACATCGCGGCGCGCGCCGTGTGGCTGCTCGCGCAACTCGGGACCACGGGCGTAGCGAAGGTGAAGCCGCTGCTCGACTCGAAGAATGACACGATGCGGCTCGTGGCGTATCGCGCGTTGCGCACCGCGAAGGTGGATGTGCTCGCAATGGCGGCGAAGATGGCGGGGGATAAATCGGCCGCGGTGCGGCGCGAGGTCGCGTTGACCCTGCGCGATGTACCAGCCGACCAGAGCCTCGATCTGCTGGTGAAGATCGCGAAGCAATTCGACGGCAAGGACCGCACGTATCTCGAGGCCTTCGGCACCGGCGCGAACGGCAAGGAAGCCCAGGTCTACGATGCCATCAGCAAAGTGCTCGGTGGACCGGCGGAGAAATGGACGGACACTTTTGCCTGGCTGGCCTGGCGGCTGCACGTGCCGGCGGAAGTCGCGGACCTCAAGACGCGCGTGCTCGACGGCCAGCTTTCCGAAGCGCAGCGCAAGCTCGCGCTCGATGCCCTCGCCTTCGTGCAAGCGCCGGACGCGCCCGTGGCGATGATGGATATCGTCGGCACCGACGGTTTTCCGCTGAAGGAAAATGCCGCGTGGTGGCTGAACAGCCGCCGGGGCAACAACTGGCGCGAATACGGCCTGACCAAGCAGATGCGCCAGCGCGGACTGCTGAAAGAGAAGCCGCTCGTGAGCACAATCACGCCCGAAGTGCCGGAAGGCGCGCCCAAGCCGCCGACCAATGAAGAAGTGCTCGCGCTGGAAGGCGACGCGACGCGTGGCCAGGCGGCCATCGCCGCCTGCTTCACCTGCCACAAGGTGGGCAAGCAGGGCGTGGACTTCGGGCCGGAGCTCACGCAGTTCGGCAAGACCCAGCCGCGCGAAGTGATCGTCGATTCGATCCTGCATCCGTCGAAGGAAATCTCGCACGGCTTCGAGGGCAGCCGCATCGAAACCAATGACGGCATCATCATCGACGGCATCGTACTGACCACGGGTGACCCCACGATCGTGAAGTGCATCGGCGGCCAGAAACAGGAAATCGGCGAGGACAAAATCAAGTCGGTGACGAAGCTGGATCGTTCGCTGATGTTCCCGCCCGAGGTGCTTGGCCTTACCGCGCAGACCATCGCCGATATCGTCGCCTTTTTGAAAGCGAAGCAATGAGCCTGACGATCTGGACCAACGCGCAATTTGACATTCCAACGCGGCAAAAACTGCTGTTCGAAAAAGGACCGCACGTGTTGGTTTTCTCCAATCAGCTCTCGGCGTCGAATCTCGCCAAGGCCAGGCCCGACCCGGCGATGCTAGAGGCGGATGTTGCCTTTGGACAGCCTGACCCGGATTTCGCGCTGCAATGCCCTCGGCTGCGCTGGATTCATCTGACCACCGCCGGCTACACGCGCTACGATGGCGCGGCGTTTCGCCAGACCTTCGGCTCACGCGGGTCGGTGCTGACGAACAGTTCGCTCGTCTACAATGAACCCTGCGCCGAGCACGTGCTGGCCTTCATGATGGCCCAGGCGCGCCAATTGATGCCCTCGCTCGACAGCCAGCGCGCGGACCGCGCGTGGCCCACGCTCGATCGCCGCGCGGCGACGAGCCTGCTGCTCGAGCAGAACGTGGTGTTGCTCGGCTTCGGTGCGATCGGCCATCGGCTCGCCGAATTGCTCGCGCCTTTCCGCGTCAAGATCACCGCGGTGCGCCGACGCCCGGCGGGCGATGAGAATGTGACCGTCGTCACCGAGGACAAACTCGTCGAGGCGCTGGCGACGGCGGATCACGTGGTCAACATCCTGCCGGAAAACCCGGCGACGGTGGGTTTCGTCAACGCCGCGCGTCTTGCGGCGATTAAGCCGGGCGCGATCTTTTACAACGTCGGACGCGGGACGACCGTGGATCAGGATGCGCTGCTCGCAGCGTTGCAATCGGGACAGTTGGGCGCGGCGTATCTCGACGTTACCGACCCGGAGCCGCTGCCCCCGGAGCATCCGCTGTGGTCCGCGCCGAATTGCTACATCACCCCGCACAGCGCCGGCGGGCACCGCACCGAGCCGCAACGACTGGTGCAGCATTTTCTCGATAATTTACGCCGCTTCGAAAAGGGCGATGCACTGCTGGATCGGGTGATCTAACGCCTGTCATCCTGAGCGAAGTCGAAGGACCCCGTCGAACGACCAGCGATGTCTTTGGTAAAGCGACGGGGTCCTTCGACTCCGTTACACTCCGCTCAGGATGACACCGAGGGAGGGAGCGAGAGCACTCGCGGGACTGCTCCCAAAAGCACCAACCGTTACTTCTTCGCCGGCTTGAGATGCTTGGCGAAGAAATCGAGCAGCGCTTGTTGGGCCTTCTCGGCGTCGGCGCCTTTGAAGCCGTGGCCGGCGCCTTCCATGGTGAGCAGGCTGGCTTCCACGCCGCAGGTCTTGAGCCGGTCGATCATCCAGGTGGCTTGCTCGTAGGCGACGTGATCGTCCACCGTGCCGTGCACACAAAGTGTCGGCGCGGCGTCGGGCGTGACCCAGTTGAGTGGGCTGGAGCGGATGTGCGCGGGCATGGCCGTTTCCAGATTGCCGCCCAGCCAGAGCGGGAGCACTTCGGCGGCGTCCACGCTCTTGCCGTAGGATTTGGTGAAATCGCTCGGTCCGTAAAAATTGACGACGCAGGCGACGTTACTGGACTGATCGAGGTTGCCGCTGTCGCCTTCGAATTCCTTCACGCCCATCGTCACGCCGAGGAACTGTGCGAGATGCCCGCCGGCCGAGCCACCGGTGACGCCGATGCGCGCGGGGTCGACGTGATACCTGGCGGCATTCGCGCGCAGCCAGCGCACGGAGGCTTTGCAGTCGTAGACCGCGGCGGGGAATTGGAAGGCGGGCGCGAGACGGTAAGTGACGGTGATGGCGACATAGCCTTGCTGCGCGAGCTGCACGCAGAGTTTGTCGTAGGCTTCGCGTTTGCCGGCGCGGAAGCCGCCACCGTGGATGCAAACGATTGCGGGGAAAGGGCCATCGCCGTTCTTCGGGCGCGCGAGGTCGACTTGCAGGTGCTCGCCGCCGGCTACGGCATACTCGACACCGGATTCGAAGACGACGTCATCGGGGATGGCATCCGCCGCGCGCAAGGCGGGCGAGACGACGAGGAGGAAAAGGGCGGAGAGGCAGGAAAGAAGTTTCATAGGGGTGGAAGCGGAGATTGCCGGGGGCGACGATGTGAAACGGAGGCTGGGAGGGAAGCAAGCCGGGAGTTCGAGTGCCTCCGCGCCGCCCAGCCACAAAGAGCATTGCACGCAAGGGCGTGGGTCTGTTTCGATTCCACATGCACATCGCGATCATCGGCGGCGGACCGGCGGGCCTGCGCGCGGCGGAGGTCGCGGCGATGGGCGGCGCCGATGTCACGCTGTTCGAAGGCAAGGCGTCCGTGGGGCGGAAGTTCCTGGTCGCCGGGCGCGGTGGATTGAATCTCACGCACAACGAGCCGCGCGAGAAATTCATCGCGCGCTATTCCGGCCCGCGCGAGCGGTGGACATCGCTGATCACCGATTTCGATGCGGAGGCCTTGCGCGGGTGGGCGGCGGAGCTCGGCGAGGAGACGTTCGCGGCTTCGACTGGCCGCGTGTATCCGCGCGCGTTGAAAGGCGCACCGCTGCTGCGCCGCTGGGTGCAGCGTCTGCGCCAGCTTGGCGTTCGCTTTGCGACGCATCACCGTTGGTGCGGCCTGCAGCGCGGCGAACGGTGGCGGATGGATTTCCAAGTCGCCGACGAGACGAAAAGCTACGATGCGGACGCCGTGATCCTCGCCCTCGGCGGCGGCTCGTGGCCGGAAACCGGTTCGGACGGCGCGTGGACGTCGATCCTCGAAAGCCTCGGCGTCGCCGTGACTCCCCTCCAGCCGGCGAATTGCGGCTGGGAGATCGCGTGGCCGGCGGAACTGCTTGCGTCCGCAGAAGGTCAACCGCTGAAGAGCATCTTGGTCCGCGCAGGTGACGTGGAAGCGCGCGGCGAGTTGCTGATCACACGCTATGGCCTGGAGGGCGGTGCGATTTACCAACTCGGTCCCGCCTTGCGCGCGCTCCCCACACCGGAATTGATCGTTGATCTCAAGCCCGCCCATACGGTCGATCAATTGATCGCGAAGCTGGGCCCGATCCAACGCAACTTCCTCGTCGAAGCCAGACAGCGCTGGCGTCTCTCGGACGCAACCCACGCCGTCCTCACCCACAGCATCGGCGGAGCGGTCGTCGCCTCGGCAGAGTGGCTCGCCAAAGCCGCGAAGCATTGCGTGCTGCCGCTTTCCGGTCCGCGCCCGATCGCCGAAGCCATCTCGTCAGCGGGGGGCGTTCGCTGGAGTGAACTGGACGATCAATTGATGCTGATGCGCCTGCCCGGAGTCTTCCTCGCCGGCGAAATGATCGACTGGGAAGCGCCGACCGGCGGCTATCTGCTGCAGGGCTGCTTTGCCACCGGCACTCGTGCAGCGCGCGGCGCACTGGAACGGTTGGGGCGGACATCCAACACCCAATGAAGAGCGCCTGCTTCGGCGCGACTATTCGACGTTGTGCCGATAACAGGCGACCTGCGTGGTGTAGAACATCCCGTAGTAGGTCACCACGTCGTCCAGCTTCATCACCACCCAAGGCTGCGTGGGCGAGCGCCCATTCTTCGTGTAGACGAGATCGTCGGCCAGGTAGACGCAGGAATGGATGGCATTGCCCGTGGGGCCATCCATGAGAAAGATCACGTCGCCGTAGCGATAGGGCCCCTGGACCTTCGTGTAATTCTGCAAGACATACGCGGTGGCGAGAATCGGATCCGCCAGCCGGTCCAAGGGCTCCGAGTTCCGGAAATTCAACGAGGTCCAGTGACAATCCGGGTAATAGCCGGTATGGCCGGAATTGGGATTGGGAAAGGTGTAGAGGAGCCGTCGCGCGGTGGGCGGTAGCAGATGCGCGAGGTCCACGGAACGGGGAATGCCGCTGTCGGCAATCGATTCGAGGAAGGGCAGGATGTCCTTGGCGGGGGTGGCGCCGCCCCAGTAGTCCGCAATCGCGGTGGTATCCGTATCGGGCGTCACCCGCAGGCTCACGACCAGGGTCGGCGTGCGGGTCAGCGCCTTGCGGATCTTCAGGCGTTCCTCCTCCGTGTCGACCAGGCGCAGGACGAGCGGCGTATCGGCGAAGACCAGGTTCTTCCCCCGGTGATACGAGGTTTTCTCAATCGCCGCGACCACTTCCTCCGGCAGGTCTTCATGCTCGAGCCATTCGCGCACGCTATGGGCGAAAATCACCACCGGCTCGTGATGATTGGCGTCCTCTTCCCAGCGCCTGAGCACACTGTAGATGGCGATGCGCGCTTCCGGAGCAAGCCCGAGTAGTATTTCGTTGCCCGGAACCACCGTGACCATTTTATCGTGGTGGCGCCACTTTTCGCGATCGAGCAACTCGGCCCGGAGCGATGCGGGCATGTCCGTGCCTTCGAAAAGTTTCGTCACCTGCTCATCGGAGTACCCCACGAAATTCCACTCCGTGTCGTAGGTCGGAAGTTCGGTGTTCTTCAGTTGCGCCTTGGTCGCTTCGAGGTAGACCGTGTAGTACTCCAGGTCCCCCCACGGGCCGGCCTTCGCCCGGATTACAGAGTCGACGGTGGCTGCGCTCGCATGAAACCGCACGCTGGTGTGGTGTTCCGAGGTGCGCTTGGCAAAAGTCGCTTCCCGCGCGGGTCGCACCGGCAGATGGAGGGTGCTATTGTCGTCTAAAGACGACGCTTGGGCGAAGCAACTGAGTGCAGCTACCGATATCCACAGAAGAACCCCATTGAAGGTTCGGGAATATGGATATTTAGGGTAGCTGTTGGAAAACATGAAGAGTCGGAAAAAAGAGGGTCGCGGACACTACTGATGAACCCTTTCAAAGCAAGTTTGATGTCAAGATTTTCAAAATAATTCGTGGCGATTTACGCTACACGGATATACAGGCTTTCTGTAGATTGCCCGTAGCTGCCCCGCAATCCCTCCCGCCGCACTATCGAACCGGTAGCGGAAATTGCCCTGCGTGATCCACCGGACTGGATGACATTCAGCACGAGAGGGATAGCCCCTCATCTCGATCAGCACAGCAATCGAGACGATGCCGCGGCTGCCGGACTTCAGTGCTTTTTCTCCAGCGCTTCGCGCGCGGCGGCGAGTTCCTTTTTCTTGGCCTCGTCCACTTTCGGAAAGGAGAGCTGTAGCGAGTCGAGCGCCTCGATCACGGCGGCGGCGACGGCGATGCGCGTGAACCATTTGTTGTCCGCCGGGATGACGAACCACGGTGAGTGCTTCGTGCTGGTGTGGCGGATCATGTCCTCGTAC
>NZ_JBDUCX010000330.1:0-6054 GCF_040003245.1 Chthoniobacter sp. | reverse complement strand
CCTCAGTCCACCTCGGCGGTTTTGCTGGGGCATGGCCTGCTCACTCCCCTGCCCGGCGAGATCCACGCCGGCCTCGCGCCGGAGAGTTTCGCGCTGCGACCAAGCCAGCAAGGCGGCCTCTGCATCCTGAAAAGCAAACCACTGCTGGCGCACCTCGGCGGAATCCTTCAGTAGCGCGCTGAGGCGCTCATGTTCCTCCGGCGTGATGGTGCCGTCCGTCTTGGCGGTGAACAGCCGGTGCAACTCGTGAGGGTTCGATTCGGAATTCATGTTCGTGCCTCCTGCGCCAGGCGGCGCTTCATGCAATCAGCCAACAGGCGGCGCAGCGTGTTGAGCTTGTTATAAAGGGTCTGCGGGGCGCGGCCCAGACGTTCGGCCAGCGTCGCGACCTCGGTATTGTTGAGGTAAAACTCGCGCACCAATTCCCGATCGGCAGTTTGCAGTTCCTCGACGCAGTGGTCCATCGCCGCCAGCCTGGCCTCGCGATGGTCGAGGTCGTGCACGCGTTCCTCAGCCAGGCGTTGCATCAGTTCATCGTCGAAATGCAGCCGGGACCGCGCCGCGACGCGCTGGAAATTTTTGGCCTCGTAAAAGGCGAAGCTGCTGGCCCAGGAGAAGAAGTCCTTGCTCGCGTCGTATTCCCCGAACTTCCGCCAGATCGTCATGCTGGCCCGCTGCAGCACGTCTTCCGCATCGGCGTTATTGCCCAGCATGACCCGCAAAAAGCCGAGCAGGCGCCCATGCGCTGCGTTTAACAGTGTGATGAACTGCTCTGACGAGGGGGAGGGCTCGGTTTGATCGGACATCTACTGGGTATTGTATGAGACCGGCGGCACTTACCGAAGATTTTCGTCGACCGAGAAAAATCAGGCGAACTGGGAGGCGGAAGATGGTGTTTAAGGTTTTCGGGCGAACGGTGTTGTTCAGGTGCTATAACCCCACTCTGGGACATGCGCCGTCGTATCGTTGTTTCACTGCTGTTTTCGCTGACCGCTGGCCGCCTGGCCTACGGGACGGATGCGGCTGCGTTGTGGTCGGCGAAGGTGCAGCCAATTTTCGATGTGAATTGTGTGAAGTGCCACGGGCCTCTCGATCAGAAGAGCGGGCTGGAGCTCGACACGCCGCAGGCGGTGCTCAAGGGCAGCGAGGATGGCGCAGTGGTCGTCCCCGGCAAGCCAGAGGACAGCGCGCTTTTTCAAAACCTCGCGACCAAGGCGGACCCGCATATGCCGCCGAAAAAGCAGCTCACGGATGCGGAGCGGGAGGCGGTGCGTGAATGGATCGCGGCGCTGACTGCGGCGCAGGCGGACGCGACGATCAAACCGCACCCGGCACGGCATTTTGAATCGATCACGCAGGCGGTGGATACGCTCACTACCGAAGGCTGGACGGAACGCGGCGTGGAGCCGGCGCCAGCGGTGGATGACCGCACCTGGTGCAGACGGGTGTACCTCGATCTCGCCGGGCGCATTCCCACCGCCAACGAAACGGAAGATTTTCTGAAGGCTCCGTTGGAGACGCGCCGCGCGGCGCTGGTGGATCGGCTGCTGAAATCGGAGGAATACGTGGTGCGGATGCGAGAGCTGTGGGATGTCTTCCTCATGGGCCGGGGCAAGCGGGAGAACAATGAAGGCCGTCGGAAGCAGAGTGGGTGGTGGACGTTTCTCGAGGACGCATTTCGGAAGAATCGGCCGTGGAATCAGACGGTGCATGCCATACTGGTGGCACGAGCGGACAAGCCGGAGAACAAGGGTTCGCCTTGGTTCCTCTACGAGCGGAAGAACGATTTCCAGCGGATCGCGGAAGCGGTGGCGCCGGTCGTATACGGCACGAAGATCGACTGCGCACAATGCCACAATCATCCGCTGGCCCGGGAGATCAAGCAGGAGCATTACTGGGGCCTGGTGTCGGCATTCAACCGCGGCAAGAACGCGGAGGGCGGCACGGCGGTGGGCGAATCGGCGATCGGCGGCTTCATCAATTTCACCAACCTGAAAAAGGAATCGCAGCCGGCGGTGGTCACGCTGTTGACCGGAAAGATGATCGCGGAGACGTGGCCAGCCGGGGACCAGAAAGAGCAGGATAGCGATGACAAATACGTGGACCCCGCGGCGAAACCGCGGGTTCCGAAGTATTCGCGCCGGGAGGCTTTCGCCGATGCGGCGACGACGGATAATCCGCTGCTCGCCCGCGCGTTTGTGAATCGCCTGTGGGCGACTTTCACCGGCCGGGGCATCGTCTTTCCGACCGATGAAATGAATGGGCGCAACGTGCCAAGTCACCCGGAACTGCTCGACTGGCTGGCCCAAAATTTTATTGCAAAGAATTACGACGTCCGTGGCGAAGTGCGCGGGATCGTGCTGAGCAAGGTGTATGCGCTGGGGGCTTCGAAGGCCGCGCCGGAAGCTTTCGCGGGAGCGCTCGAACGACCACTCACTGCGGAGCAGATCGCCCGCTCCTGGCGGATCGCCGCGGGGCTGCCGCCGGCGGACGACACGCTGCGCAAGGCGGTGATCGCGGCCATGCCCGATGTGCTGCCCAAGGATTACAACGCGACCTTCCAGCAGGCGCAGTTTCTCTCGAATTCGCCGGCGCTGGCGGCCCTTTCGCAACCGGCGGACGGCAACACGGCCGCGCGTGTCGCCGCGCTGCCGGAAACGAGCGCCCGCGCGCGGGAAGCCTTCCTCGCGGTCTACGGGCGCCTGCCCGATTCCGAGGAGGCCGCCCAGGCGGAGGCTTTTCTCAATGGCCGCGCGGACAAACCCGCGGATGCCGTGCGCGATTTGCTGTGGGCGTTGATGACCAGCGCCGAGTTTTTGACGACGCCGTGATGATGAGAGCCGATCCTTCCGCACCGCTTCCCGGCCAGTGTCGCACCGACGAGCACACCATTCATCGGCGGCTCTTCCTCAAGGGCCTGACCGGTACCGCGCTGGCCAGCGCGACCAGCTTCGCGGGGTTGTTTCACAATCCCCTTTTCGCAGAGGAAACGAAGAAGGCGCAGAAGCACTGCATCCTGCTGTGGCTGTGCGGGGCGCCGAGCCAGTTCGAGACTTGGGATCCGAAGCCGGGTCGTCCGACCGGCGGCCCTTTCGGGAGCATCTCCACGAAGATCCCCGGCACCCATTTCTCCTCGCTCATGCCGAACTGCGCGAGCATCGCGGACAGGTTGAACATCGTCCGCAGCATGAAGACGTCGCAGCCGGAGCACTTGCAGGCGATCAACCTGCTGCAGCGCGGCAACCCGGATCGCGCCGGCTTCACGCGACCGACGCTCGGCAGCGCGTTCTCGGCGGCGGTCGGGCAACTGGATTCGCCCATCCCGAACTTCATCTTTCTCGATCCCATTCCCGGGGGCAACGAGTTCGAAGGTTTCAAAGCGGGCAACTGGGCCGGCTGGCTCGGCGCGGAACATGCCCCGGTGCGGCTCGGCGGGGAGTATTCGCAACTGCTCAAGGCGGCGGCGGAAACGATCCCGCAAAACGATTTGGAATCGCGGGAGACGCTGCGCCGTTTCCTCACGGCGAAATACGAGCGCGACCGGCAGAGCACGGTGGCGCGCAGCCAGAATGCGGCCTTCGAGCGCATGAAGGGACTGGCCGCCAGCGCGGATCTTTTCGATGTCAACAAGCTGCCGGCGAAGGATCGCGAACGCTACGGAGCGGGCAGCTTCGCCCAGCACGCGCTCATGTCCCGGCATCTCGTGGAGCACGGCGCGCCCTTCGTGATGGTGGCCAACGGCATGAACTGGGACAACCACGTCTTCCAGCACGAGATCCACCAGATGCTCGTGCCGGAGCTGGACCGCGTCCTGTTCCATCTCATCAACGATCTCGAAGAACGCGGCCTGCTGGATTCCACGCTGGTCATCGCCATGGGTGAATTTGGCCGCACGCCGTGGCTGAATCCCGCGCGCGGCCGCGATCACTACCCGAATGCCTGGAGCATGATGATGACCGGTTGCGGCTTGAAGCGCGGCGTGGTCAGTGGCGCGACGGACGCGGATGGTGTGGACGTGATCGAGAAGCCCTACAACGAGCAAAACCTCTTCGCCACGATCTTCACTGCGCTCGGGATCAATCCCTACGCCGAATACGATCTCCCCGGCCTGCCCACTTTCCATCGCGTGGAAAACAAGGCCGAGCCCATCCGCGACCTGCTCGCGTGAACGCATGAAACTGACGCTCGCTCACGATTACAAACTGGCCACCGGCGCCTTGGGCCTGGCCATTACGTCGGATGGCAGCCGGGCGTTCGCGACCTGCATCGATGGTACGCTCCACACGGTCGATCTAGCCTCCGGCGCGGCTACGGCGTTCGATGGCACGCACGCCTCCTACGCCAGCGGCTGTGTGCTGCTGCCGGATGGACGGACGGTGATTTCGGGCGGCTACGATGGCATGCTGCTCTGGCACGATGTGGAGCCGAGCGGAGCGAGACAGACTGCCGAAGGCAGCCCGCAGGGCGAGGCCGGCGGCCCGAGTCAAACCCGGCAGGGCGGACGGCGTGTGCAGGCACATCGCTTCTGGAACTGGCAGCTCGCGCTTTCGCCGGACGGTACCCGTCTCGCGACCGTGACCGGCCAGTATGTGCCCGGTGGCTGGAAATACGAGCCGGCACCGGAGTCCGAGCCGTCGGTCAAAATTTTCGACACGGCCAGTGGGAACCTCGTCGCGAGCTTCAGCCACACCCCACCGGTGATGAGCTGCGCGTTCACGCCGGATGGCCAGCACCTCGCGGCCGCGAATATCATGGGCGAAGTGCGCGTGTGGAATCTGCGCGCCGGCGGCGACGGCAAGCCCGTGGCGCAATTCACGTCGCCGGATTTCACGTCGTGGGGCACGATCAAGACGCATCACTATTGCGGCGGTGTCTACGGCCTCGCGTTTTCTCCCGATGGCGCCACGCTGCTCTGCTGCGGCATGGGGCCGATGTCAGACCCCATGGCCGGCAATGGCAAGATGACGTGGCAGCGGTGGAACTGGCAGAAGGGCGAGCGCATCGACCAGATCAAGGATGGCCAGCACGGCTTCGGTCTCATGGAATCCGTGGTCTGGCATCCCAGCGGCACGCATTTCGTGATGGCCGGACGGCAGGCCCAGGGCACCTGGAATATCGCCCTGTTCTCCGCCGCCGATGGCAGCCTGGTCCATTCCGTCGATACCAAGAAACGCATCACCCACGCCCAGTTCACCGCGGATGGCCAGTCGCTGATCGTTTCCGGTGCGACCGGCCAGGGGCCGCGGAAGAATGGCGGATGGGAACCGTGGGGGCGGGTGCAGGTCTACAAGGTCGAGGCCTGAACCGCCGCTAAGAAACTCCCCGTGTTTCGGTCATCTCTTGGAGACATGTCCGAGCCCTCCAACTTCTTCCCCGACCGCGCCCGCCGCTGCCGGGGGCCGATCTCGCGCCGCAGCTTCCTCGAAGCCGGCGCGCTGAGCCTGCTCGGGCTGGGCATGAGCGATATTCTCCGCGCGGAGACCATCGCCAAGGCCGCCGGTCACAAGCTTCGCGAAAAGTCGGTCATCTTCATCTGGCTGCCGGGCGGCATGTCGCATCTCGAAAGCTACGACATGAAGCCGGACGCGCCGCTCGAGTACCGCGGCACGTTGCGCCCGATCAAGACGAACGTCCCCGGCATCGAAGTGAGCGAACTCTTTCCGCAACATGCGAAGATCGCGGACAAGTTCACGCTCATCCGTTCGATCTGCCACGAGTTCGCCGATCATGGCGGCGGCCACAAGCGCTTCCTCACCGGTCGCCTGCCAGCCACGCCGACCGGCTTTGTGAACGATGCACCGTCAGTGGCCTCCATTATCGGGAAGCGACTCAGCCGCCCCGAACAGGCGATGCCGGCGTGTGTGGCGGGCGTGGATAATGGCCGGTCCGGCATCGACACCTTTTCGCTCGGCTCAGCATGGCTCGGACCGAGCACTTCGCCGTTCATGGTCGTGGGCGACCCGAGCGCACCGGATTTCAAAGTGCAGAACATCGGCCTCACGCCCGATATGCAAACACGGCTCGACGACCGCGTGCATTTACTCGAGGGGATGG
>NZ_JBDUCX010000329.1:0-6061 GCF_040003245.1 Chthoniobacter sp. | reverse complement strand
GCCCCATTGGCCCCATTGGCCCCATTGGCCCCATTGGCCCCATTGGCCCCATTGGTTCCATTGGTTCCATTGCGGAAAATTTCACGCTGCGCCTCAAAATGGGGGGGCCGCAGGAACCGTTTCTATTGGGCGTCGCTGGAACTCCTCCCAGTCACTTTGGCGAAGAATTTTTTGATGACCCCGAACAGGGCCACGACGCCCACGATGACAACCTTTTTCGCGGCGAGGATGCCGGCGATCAGCACCTTGAAAAAGCCGGCCTTGGCCAGGATGCCGCCGGTGACGAGCGCCGCGAGGCCATAGGTCGCGACCTTGTCGGTGCTCGGCTGGAAATCGGTGTAACGATGCCCCTCCTGGAAATCGACCATCGAGAGGATCGCCGGCGTCGCCTGTTCGATCTCGGCCATCTGCCCCATCCCGGCCACCGCATTGAGCACCAGCACGCCGCGCCGTCCGAGCATGCGAATATTGTAGTTCAATGTGTCTTCGTTGCTGTCTCCAAACCGCAGTTGCTTCGCCCAATACATTTTATGGGCGTTCGCATCGTAACGCGGGGGCGCAGCCCAGCCCACCAGTTCAATGGCCGCGAAGCCCTTTTTCTCGCGCTCCTTGCTGGCCTCGCGCACCCCTTCCTGCATTTGTTTGAGCAGGTCGTTATAGTTGATCTTCGCCGCGTCATTGTCCTTCACATAGCCATCTTCGTCGTAGGAGATAATGACGGCCCACCCGTCCGCGCTCGCCGGACTTAAATTTGGCGGTACGAGCATCCCCAGGGAGCGCGGGCCGGTATCGGGATTATCCCAGATTTTTGTCAGCACGGTTTGCGTGTCCTTCGGATCCAGATAGCGGTATCCCTCCGGCATTTTGATCCTGGCCAGGCCGCCGCGCAGGGTGATCTCGCCGTGCTGATAGTTCAGCCCGTCGGCCAGCTTCTTTATCTCCGCGAGGCGCGCTTCGCGCGGGGTCGGATTTTCGGCCCGGCCGAGGGGCAAGCCGACGGCAAGAAGGAGCAGCACAGAAAGGAAGAGGCGATTCATAAGCAGACAGTCTGGTAAGAGTTGGAGAACAGCGCCCCTACAAGGCCGGGCCGGCATCCGGATAGAGAACGTGCAGGGCGATCCGGCGGATCGGGTCGAAAATGTAGCGGAATCCCTGCCAGGCGACAAGCAATCCGACAAAGCGCATGGTGGGATTCCAAAGGAAGGCCAGGTACTTTTGGGCGGCACCTTCCGGAAGGAAAAGCAGCGGCAGATTGCTGCCATCCAGAGGAGGGAGCGGCAAGAGATTGAAAACGGCGAGCAGCAGATTGAGCGAGAAGGCGATACTGAGCAGTTTCACTACCCAAGGATATAGACCCGCCGCCATGGGCTCCGCGAGGTGCGCGGGGGCGAAGGAGAATGGCTCCTCCCAAAGGTGCCACTCCACACCCGCGCGCAGGAGCAGACCGGCCAGCATCACGATCACCATGTTCGCCGCCGGGCCGGCGAGGGACATCATCGCGCAACGACGCGGATTCCGCAGGGCCCAGCCGGGATCGTAAGGCGCACTCGCCCAACCGATCATCCAGCCCGCCGAGAGAAAGGAAATGAGCGGCACCACGACCATGCCAATAGGTTCGCGGCGGATGTGCGGCAGAGGGTCGAGCGTGACCTGCCCGCCGCGATAGGCGGTGTCGTCGCCGAGTTTCAGCGCCGTCCAGGCATGCGCGGCTTCATGGCAGACCGTGGAGTAAAGGAAGACGATATACCAGAGCAGACCGTCAGTGAAATCGGGCGACATCGCGGGGAAATGGGAGTGCCTCGTTTAAACTCACCGCCGCGCTCGCGCCGAGCGAAAATTCGAACGCCGGGGTTCGCGGCGGATAGTTTTCCCAAACGCGAAACCCCACCCCGGAGCTGAATTTTGCGATTTAGATTTGTGGCGGATGGGAATGAATCGGCATGGTGACGGATACGCCATGGATTTTGCACCACGACTGATGCCCAGTTACGATGTTCATTGGCGGGGCGCATCCAGGCGCGCCGTGCTGCAATGAATCTTCCCAACCGCCTTACCGTCGCGCGACTCTACATCACCGCGGGATTCGTCGCGTCGATGACGCTGGCCTGGCGCTGGAAATCCCCGGGCGATCCGGGCTGGACGCCGTTGCTGAGCTGGAGCTGGGGCTATACCGCCGGCTTGATCCTTTTCGTGGCGGCTTCGGTTACCGATTACTTCGATGGAGCCATCGCGCGCCGCCGCAATCTCGTGACAGATTTCGGCAAATTGATGGACCCCGTCGCGGACAAGGTGCTGATGGCCGCGGCGTTCATCTGCTTGATTCCCGAGCACGCCATCCCGGCGTGGGCGGCGATCGTGATCATCAGTCGCGAATTTCTCATTACCGGCCTGCGGTTGCTCGCCTTGAGCAAGGGAATCATTTTACCGGCGGACAAAATGGGCAAGCACAAGACGGTGTGGCAGATGGTGACGGTCATCTATTTCCTACTGTTGCTCGCGCTCTCGGAATTCGAGCGGGCGGGTTGCATTTCGGGCCTTTTCTGGTGGTTCCACGCGTGGCACTACGGCGGCGCGGTGCTCATCACCGCCGCACTCTTCCTCACGCTCTATTCCGCCTGTGGCTACCTCTGGAAAAACCGCGCTCTCTTTGCGGCGGCCTAGGCTGTTTTCCAGTGAATCAAAGCCTTGGCACGCGGAAAACACGCGCCCTGCACCGCGCGCTACTCGCGCACGATCACTTGATCGCCGGGGAGCAGCTTCGGGTCCCGCGAAGGATCCTTCGAGATTTCCTTGAGGTCGAAGGCACCGGCGACTTTGCCTTCGCGAATGATGCGGACCCCTTTTCCACTGCCAAAATCGCTGAGCCCGCCGCAGTTTCCGATCGCGGAGGAGAGCGTCAAATCGGAGCTCCAGGAAAGCCGCTGCGGCGCCCGAATACCACCGCTGATGGAGACGTAACGAGTCGCCTGGGCGATATTGATGAGCACCGTCGGCCGGGTGAATATTTTGTCCGCCAATAGCTTCCCCTGGATGGCGCGTTCGAGTTGCGAGGCGGTCATGCCCACGGCCTTGACTTCGCCAATCAAGGGGACATTGACGGTGCCTTCCTGGCCAATGGTGAACTGGAGATTGAAGTCCGCGGCGAACTCCGCCGGCATGCCGCTGAGGCGCATTTCAAAGACATCTCCCGTCCGCAACGTGGCGATGGAGCCCCCAGTGACCGGCACGGCCACTGGTATCGGCGCCGGCGAGGCGGCCTGCAAGCCGACCGTAGCAAAAGCGAGGAGGACAAAAGAACCGAGGGTGGGGCGCATGGGCGTGACAGAGTTTAGTATTCTTCGCGTTGGGTTTCGCGCGGGCGGGCGGCGAGCTGCGGCGCAGGAGCCTCGATCTTCGGGGCGTTGCGGCGGGGGCCGTAGTACTCGTTGTAATTGTAGTAGTAGGCGTAACCGTCGTCGTGCTTGGCGTCGACGTTGTTGAGCACCACGCCGATGAGACGGCCGCCGACATTGAGCACGGCTTGCTTCACGCGCTGGAGCATCACGCGAGGGAAGCGGCGGTGTTGCACGACCATGATGGTGATATCGACCTCGCTGGCCAGCACCGAGCCGTCGCTCACACCGAGGATCGGCGGCGAATCGAAGAAGACGAGGTCGTACTGCGACTTCACCTTGGCAATGAGATCGGTCATGCGCTGGGAATTGAGGATACCCACGGCATCGGGCGGCAACACACCACTGGGAATGAAGGACAGGTTGTCGATCTTCGTGGTCTTGATGATCTCATCGATCTCCGCCCGGCCGAGCAGGTAGTCGGTCAGGCCGAACGTATTCTCGACGTCGAAATAGTGGTGCTGCGAGGCGCGGCGCAAATCGGCATCGACCACGAGCACGTTGTAGCCGCCCTTGGCGCAGGTGAAGGCGAGATTGTTCAGGGTCGTCGATTTGCCTTCGCCGGGGCCACCACTGATGAGCGTGAAAGTATTCGCATCGCGGTACGGCTTGTTGAATTCCACCGCCGCGCGCAGAATTCGGTAGGCCTCGGCGTCCGAGGAATCCGCCGCATTCTTCATGAGAATGGAAACATTGTTCGGGATAACGGCGAGAACCGGGATTTGGAGATAACGCTCCACGTCGTCCAGCGTCTTCACGCTGGTGTCGAGGTAATCGATGAAGAAGGCAAGGCCGACGCCGATGGCCAGACCAACGCAAGCGGCCATGAACATGTACCAAGGCACATTGGGTTTCGCAGGGATTTCCGACTTTTCGGCCTTTTCCCAGATGTGGGCGCTGGGCTGTTGAATGACCCCGATCATCTTCTGCTGCTGGTAGGAAAGATCGAGGGTATCGAGGATCTTGCGCGCCTGGATCGCTTTGTTCTTCGCCTCGATGTATTCGACCATCTTGGCTTTTTCCTCGGCTTCCACCTCACGTGAATTCTTCGATTCGGTCGTCAGCGCGGCGAGTTTATCCTTCTCGAGACGCAGCCTATTCCCTTGCGTTACCTTGATGGTGTTGAGCTGGTCCGACAGAATTTTGGCATAGGTCTCCATCTGGGCATCCCAAGCCTTGACGCGGGGATGATTGGGTCCGAGTCCGAGGTTCGTGAGGCGCGCCTTTTCGGCCATGGCATCCTGAAGCAGGGGGAGATTTCTCGAAACGGTCGGGTCGTCGATCCCCAAGGTCTTGAGCGCGTCCTGGAGTTGGGCCGGGCTCAGGCTGTTGATCAAATCCATCTGCCGCTCCAATTCCAGTACCCGGAGTTCCTGGCTGTTCTTTTCCGTCTGCACCGTCAGCCGGTTCTGAGTCGTGTACCCGACGTTGGAATTCTCCTTGTCCGGTTCGGGATCGACGATCCCGTCCCGCGCGCGAATCTGCATGGCAGTTGCGGCAGTGGTTTCGACATCCTTGCGCTTTCGCTCCACTTCATCCTTGAGCTGGTCGAGGCCGGCGGTGGTCTCCTTTTCCAAATCGTTCTGACGCCTTTCCTGATAGACGACCGCAATCGCATTCGCGATATTGGCAGCCCGCTGGGGATCCGTATCGAAGGCACCGATCTCGATCAACCCCGTGTTGCGCACTTCCTGAAGCTTCATCGCGCCCTTGAGCCGGAAATATACCTGCTGGAGGGGCAACCGCACCCCGGGCGGGGAGAACTCCTTGATCAAATCCAGGCGCTCGATCACCGGGTAAAGAATTTCCGTCTTCTGCAAGATTTGGAATTGCGTGGCCACGAACTGGGGATCGTAGCTGCCGCGGAGAGATCCCGGGCCAAAAGTGCCCACTTTAGCCGAGAAATCGGACTTCACCTCCATGGTCACCTTCGAGAAATACTGCTTTGGTAGAAAGTAGGTCGTCACCCCGGCTGTGACCATCACCAGAAAGAAGGTCAGGAGAATCAACCCCATGCGCAGCCGAATGGTCCGCCAATAGTCGAGGAAGTGAAGTTTGACTTCGTTGGAGTCGTTCATAGACGGGTGAGTGACGGGGGAGGTGAAATTATTACTAGCTCAGAACGGGCATTGCGCAACCGCACAAACACGAAAGTTCTGTGACATGTTTCCGACCTTAGAATTGATAGGCCGCCCCGAGGAAAACGCGCTGCCGGTAGTAGTCGAAGGTGCTCTCCGGGCCCATCTGCATGGTGTACGAGTAGGTCAGGTTGAGCGTCCAGTGCCGGTCCAGAGTGTAGTAGAGGCCCAAGGAGGCATCGATCGTATCCTGAATCGTCTCGTTGGTGACCGAATGCGTGCTGGCGGCAACGGCGGAAGTCTTGCTGTTGCTCGCGGGCGTCGCGGTGGATGCCGTGGTCGCCGTTGTGCCGGTAGTCCCGGTGGTCGCAGCGGTATTGCTCCCCGTCGGGCTGCTGGCGACCGCGGCCGGGGTATCGAGCACATCATTCGTGGTCGTCGTGGTGGTGTGCAGGTAATTGCAAGTCAAAACCCCTTGGAGGCGTGGGGAGAAAATCTGGGTCAACTGCAGTCCGCTGCGCGCCACGACGCTGCGGGTATTTGCTGCGCCCGCCTCCTCATAACCGTAGCGACCATTCCACTGCAGGATGG
>NZ_JBDUCX010000111.1:0-20493 GCF_040003245.1 Chthoniobacter sp. | reverse complement strand
TTGGTTTTGCAGTTGTCGTTGTTCTGCACCTGGATGCGCTTGTCGCCGTCCACGCCATAGACGCCGAAGAGGCAGAAGCTGAGGCACTGCATGCAGTTCGTGCAGCGGTCGTAGTCGATGACAGGGAACCACGGCTTCCACGCGCCGTGTTTGGCGGCGTTGGTTTCGTGGCGTACGGTTTCGACAGCGTCGCCGAGTTGGGCGGGGGCCAGGGCGCTGATGTCCTGGAAACGGATGGTGACATCGCTCTCCGGGACTTCGGGTGGTTGGCCGGGGAAGCGACCGAGGACGAGGAGCGGCGCGCGGTCGGCGGGTGCCACTGGGCGGTCGGCGGCGCTACGGGTAACGGCGAAGCCTTTCTCCAGGAGCGCGCTGATGGCGGAGTAGCGGGCGGCGCCATCGAGCGGTTCGGCGCCGGAGCCTTCATAGAGGACGATGCGGAGGGTGGGATCGGAGAGGCTCATGAGAGGCGGGATGGAAAATGAAAGATGGAAAATGGAAAAGTTTTCAATTTGCGACCTCCGCGATGGCGGCTTTCGGCGCATCGCTCACGGTGACCTTCCCCTTCGGAAGATTGGCTTCGAGCTCTGAGGACAACAATTTGGCGATGACCTCTTCGGCGTTCTGCACGCGCATGTTGAGGATTTCCGTGGCATCCAGCGCGAGCGGGGCGTTGGCTTGATGGAAAAGCCATTTCACGGCGCGGGGGAAGCAGGCGGCGATCTTGACGGCGCCGCTGCCGGCGAGGCGTTGCAGCGCGGGATCGCGGCGGGCGGCCATCTCGCAGAGGTCGGCGACGGCTTCAAAGGCGACACCGGAGTCGCAGAGTTTCTTGAGCACCGCGTCCTTCACTTCCTTGGGTACGACCTGCGCGTACTGGCAGTGGCAATAGAGGATGGTGGGAGGGGTCTGGCTCATTTCGGACAGCGAACTGTAGTTTACATCAATATCCGCGGAAGGCCTTAGTTTCAGGGATTTTCGTCGGCCTGTTGTTTATCCAGGATGTGATCGATGGTGGTGTCGAGGAGGGCGCGATAGCCCGCGAGGTCGATGCACTTGGCGTCGGGCTGGCCTTGGATTTCGTAGAGCCAGCCGCCGGCGTAGGGCTCGCGGCTGACGAGTTCGATGTCCTGGGCGAGCGCGGTGTTGCCGCCGGAGAAGGTGCCGGTGGCCACGCAGTAGATATCGCTGATGGCCTTGAAGCCTTCGATGGAGCCGATGATTTCGCCGCCGGCCACGGGCGAGCCACTCGCTTTCTCCCATTGGACCTCGACGATTTCACCGAGCATGCGGGTGGCGAATTTGGTGAAGCCGACGCGCCAGCGGCCGGGTTCGGTTTCGCGCAGCCAGAAGTGTGACGGGCTGTAGAGACACTCGGCCGGGAGATGGGTGACGAAGGTGGCGCGTTTGTAGAAGGAGGTTTCGGGCACGGCGGGATGGGCAAGGATGAAGGAGGAGGGATGAAGGATGAAAGGGGAAACATGCGGAGTGGACAGCGGGGCAAGCGCAGCGGTTATGTTGCGTCGTCGCATCCCTTCCTTCGCGTGCTTTACTTCGATCACAACGCTACTCATCCGCTTTCGCGCGTGGCCCGGGAGGCCTGGCTCGATGCGACGGAGCGTTATATCGGGAATCCGTCCAGTCCGCATCGACTCGGCGCACGGGCGGATGCTGCGCTCACGCAGGCGCGGGAAAAACTGGCAGGGTGGCTGGGGTGCGAACCGCGGGACATCGTGTGGACCTCGGGTGCGACCGAAGCGAACAATGCGGCGCTGTACAGCGCGGCGGCGAATGGGGCGAAGGATATCTGGATTTCGGCGATCGAGCATCCGTGTGCGCTCGCGGCGGCGGAGCAGTATTTTGGCAAGCGGCGGCGATCGATTCCGGTGACGCCGCAAGGGGTGGTGGATGTGGAATGGCTCGCGAAGGCGCTTGAAATCAGCACTCCCGGGCTGGTCGGGATAATGGCGGCGAACAACGAGACCGGTGTCTTGCAGCCCTGGCGTGAGGTGCAAGCGTTGTGCCGCGCGCAGGGCGTGCCGTTTTTCTGCGATGCGGCGCAGTGGGTGGGCAAGCTGCCGGCCGAGGGACTCGGGGCAGGTGATTTTGTGAGCGGATGCGCGCACAAGTTTGGCGGGCCGCAGGGCGTGGGATTTCTCAAGGTGCCGGCGAAATTTCGCCCGCTGATCGTGGGCGGACCGCAGGAAGATGGCCGGCGTGCCGGGACGGAAAATGTCGTCGGCGTGCTGGCGATGATCGCCGCGTTGGAAGAGCGGGAGGCAGCGCTGGGGACGCATGGCATGGCCGAGCGCCTGGGGTGGCATGAGGAGTTCGAGCAAGGATTGCGGGCGGCCCTGCCGGGAATTTCGATCCTCGGCGCCCGGGTCAGCCGGCTCTGGAACACCTCGGCGGCGATCATGCCCGAGCAGGCGGATTGCCGGCAGCGCTGGGTGGTGAAGCTGGACAAGCTCGGCTTCGCGGTATCCACCGGTTCGGCGTGCGCCAGCGGCAAGGAGGAGACATCGCACGTGCTGGCGGCGATGGAGGTCAGCGCGGATGCAGCGTCACGGGCGCTGCGCTTCAGCAGCGGCTGGGAGACGACTCACAAGGATTGGCGTCGGCTGCTCGACGGGCTGCGGCAGGCCCATGCCGAGCTCACGGCTTGAGGCGGCGTGCAGGGCGGCGACTTCGTCGTGGAGTTCCCGGGCAAGAGATTTGCGATCACCCTGGCGCGGACGCGCGATGCCGCATCGTAAAGTGGCATATATCAACGACTTAATCCATACGTTCAGCAAGTGTGGCAGGAGAGTCATGTCGCGCCAGTAGCAGATTTCGTTGGGCACGGAGCCTTCTGCGAGGGCGTAGCTGAGGGCGATTGCGGTGACGGGATGGGAGACGTGCATGGCGGGTTCGAGCAGGGAGCTTTTGAAGGGGAGCACGCTGGATCCGCCGGAACTGGTACCTTCGGGGAAGAGGACGACGAGGACACCTTCATCGAGCGCGGCGCGCATGACATCGGCCACGGCGGCGACGTCGCCGCGGTGTTTGCGATCGATGAAGATGGTGCCGCCCAAGGACGCGCATCGGCCGAAGATGGGCCAGGAGCGCACTTCCTCCTTGGAGACGAAGACGCAGGGGCGCTGGGCGGCGAGCAGGATGATGTCGATGTAGCTGAGGTGATTGGCGACGATCAAGCCGCTGTTGGGCAGGGTGCCGAAGCGATTGATCTTGAGATGCAGGATACGGGCGCAGCCAGCGGCGACGCGTTGCAACCAATCCGCGCGGGCACGGCGAGTGCGGGCGGTTTTCGACAGGCGCAGGCGGACGGTCTGACCGAGGATCGCACCGGTGATGTAGGATAGAAAGGAAGCGGCGCGACCGGCAGCGCGGAGGGCAGGGAGTGGTTTCATCTTAACCCAGAAAGTGATTGCGGACGGCATCGGGGAGGGCGCGGAGGTCGAGCAGGGTTAGGAAGTCGATGGTCTTGAAGTCCTGGTCGAGGGCGGGCGGGCCGCAGATTTTCGCGCCGATGGACAGGTAGGCGCGGAGGAGCTTCGGGACGGACGGCGGCTCGGCGCAGGGGAAGTCGGCAGCCATGCGGTAAGCGCCGATGGGCTCGGTGCGGAAGGGCTCTTCCACGAGATGTTCGGTGGCCAGGGCGTGATACATGGCCAATCCGGTGGCGGCATCTTGGGAAGTGAGGGAGCTGCAACCGATGAGGTAGCGAGCCCGGCGTTCGGTGGCGTAGATGGCGATGCCGCGCCAGAGGAGATTGAGGACGGAGAGCTTGCGGTGGTCTTTATGGACACAGGCGCGGCCGAGCTCGACCGTCTCGCAGCGGATGGGCTCGAAGGGGGTGAAGTCGAATTCCTGGGCGCTGTAGTAGCCGTGATGGGCGGCAGCGAGCTGGCCGGTTTGGAGACGGTAGGTGCCGACGACCGTGCCCGTGCGCGTGTCTTCGACGAGGAGATGATCGCAACACTCGTCGAATCGATCGGCATCGAGGCCGCTGAGGTAGGCGTCGTCGAGGCCTTCGTTGAGCTCGAGATTGAAGACCTCGAAGCGCAGGCGTTGGGCGGCGATGACGTCGGCGGGGTCGCGGGCCAGCCGGATGGTGTAGCTGGCGGTGCGAGGAGCATGCGACCGCGGGGACTCGGGAAGCGTGTTCATGTGCGAACGGGCAATGTTGGGCCGAGCGGGGGCTCGGCGATTGCGCAACGTCGCACCTCGAAGTGGCGGTCACGTGACTGCGAGGTTAAATCTTGGCGGAATTCGTTGGAGGGGCGGATGTAGCCGCCCCGCTCCGCCGGGGCGCGGCGACAGAGCGCCGCGACTACATCACTTCTCCAAGTAGACGGAGAGGAGGGCCAGGTCGGCGGGGGTGATGCCGCTGATGCGGGCGGCCTGGCCAAAGGTGGCGGGGCGAATGGAGGTGAGCTTCTGGCGGGTCTCGGCCCGGAGGCCGGAGATGGTCTCGTAGTCCAACTGGGCGGGCAGGAGCTTCTCTTCGCTACGGCGAAGCTTTTCGATAGCGGCTTCCTGGCGGGAGATGTAGCCGGCGTACTTGAGTTCGATCTCGACGGCGTCCCAGAGGTCGGCGGCGAAAGGGGTGCGGAGTTCGGTCGGGAGATCCGTATGGGTGAAGTGAGGGCGGCGGAGCCACTGGGCGACTTTGGTCCCTTCCCAACCGGTGGTTTTGGCGTACTCGCGCAATTGGGCCAACTGCGTGATTTTTAATTCCAGTTTATTCCAACGGTTGCCGCCGACCAGGCCATGACGATGGGCGATGGGGGTGAGGCGGAGGTCGGCATTGTCCTGCCGGAGATGGAGGCGATGCTCGGCCCGGCTGGTGAACATCCGATAGGGCTCGGGTGTGCCTTTGGTCACGAGGTCGTCGATGAGGACGCCAATGTAGGCATCGGCCCGGGTGAGAACGAGAGCGGGCTGACCGAGGAGCTTGAGGGCGGCATTGGCCCCGGCCATGAGGCCTTGGGCGCCGGCTTCCTCGTAACCCGAGGTGCCATTGATCTGCCCGGCGAAATAAAGATGCGGAACCCGCTTCGTCTCCAAGGTGGCGTGGAGCTGGGTGGGGGGACAGTAGTCGTATTCCACCGCGTAACCGGGGCGCATGATCTCGGCATTCTCCAAGCCGGGGATGCTGCGGATGAAGGCGTACTGCACCTCCATGGGGAGGCTGGTGGAGACGCCGTTGACGTAATACTCCTCGGTATGCCGGCCCTCGGGTTCGAGGAAGACCTGGTGGGACTTCTTCTCGGCGAAGCGCACGACCTTGTCTTCAATAGAAGGGCAATAGCGAGGGCCTACCCCCTCGATGTGACCGGCATATAAGGGGGATTTGTCGAGGTTGGCGCGAATCAGATCGTGCGTCTGGGTATTCGTGGAAGTGATCCAACAGGGCAATTGTTCTACGTGGAACACGCCTTCCCGCCAGTGGTTCAGAGTGAAGATATCGTGGAGTTCGTCACCGAGCTCTTCCGGGATATAGGAGAAGGGGAGTGGCGGTTCGTCGCCTTCCTGGCGCTCGCAGCGGGAGAAATCGATGGTCTTGCCGTGGAGGCGGCAGGGCGTGCCAGTCTTGAAGCGGCCGACCTCGAAACCGAGTTCGCGCAGCGAATCACTCAAGGTGGAGAAGCTGTCGCCCATACGTCCGCCGGATTGGTTTTGCAAGCCGACATGGAGCAGGCCGCGCATGAAAGTGCCGGTGGTAACGACGACCGCCTTGCCCAAGATCCGCAAGCCGAGATTGGTCTCGATGCCGCAGGCGCGACCGTCCTCAGTGAGGATTTTGGTGACGTTGCCCTGCTTGAGGTCGAGATGCGGCTGGCGTTCGAGGATGGCTTTGGCGCGGAACTGGTAGGCTTTCTTGTCGCACTGGGCGCGAGGGGAACGGACGCTCGGCCCCTTGCTTGAATTGAGCATGCGGAACTGGATGCTCGTGGCGTCGGTGTTGAGTCCCATCACGCCACCGAGGGCGTCGATCTCGCGGACGATCTGCCCTTTGGCCTGGCCGCCGATGGCCGGGTTGCAGGACATTTGGCCCACCGAATCCAGATTCTGGGTCAGCATGAGCGTCTCGCAGCCGAGGCGCGAGGCGGACATGGCGGCCTCGATCCCGGCGTGGCCGGCACCGATCACGATCACATCATACTGTTTGGGATAGACGAACATGGGCGTGTTCCACGTGGAACGTTTACGTACCGAGAATGCCTTCCTTGGCGCGGGGCAGGAGTTCGGCGATGGTGCTCTCGAAGCGCTGGTCTTGAAGATTGGCGGAGCAAATCGGCAAGTCGCTCGAAAACTCGGCGAGGACCTGGCGGCAGGCCCCGCAGGGGGTCACGGGTTGGACGGAATCGGCGACGACGGCGATGGCTTCGAACTGAGTTTCCCCGGCGGCGACGGCGGCGAAGACGGCGGCGCGCTCGGCGCAGATGGTCAGGCCGAACGAAAGGTTCTCCACATTGCAGCCGCAGAAGATGCGTCCGCTGGCGGTGCGGAGCGCGGCGCCCACCTGAAAGTGCGAATAGGGGGCGTAAGCACTCTGGCGAACCTCGCGAGCAGCGGCAACGAGCGCGTCAAAATTCATAAGATGTTTATAGTGAGTTATTTATGCTAAAGAATCAGAGTGCGGCCCGGCTTTTCGGTTGCATTTCGCACCAGATTCCCGGATAGGCATCCCGTGGTCACCCCCAAACGCAATTACTCCGGAAAGCTCCTCGCAGTCGAGGGGCTGGATGGTTCGGGGAAATCCACCCAGATCTATCTCGTGAAGCGCTGGCTGGAGTTGGAAGGTTATCGCGTGTTCTTTACGGAGTGGAATTCCTCCATTCTGGTCAAGAAGTCCACCTCGAAAGGCAAGAAGCGCCAGTTGCTCACCCCCACGACGTTTTCGCTGATTCACGCCACGGATTTCGCCGATCGCTACGAGCGGCAGATTCTCCCGCTGCTCCGCGCGGGGTATCTGGTGCTGTGCGACCGGTATATATTTACCGCGCTGGCGCGGGATGCGGTGCGCGGCGTGGATCGCGAATGGGTCGAGCAACTCTATAGTTTCGCGGTGCTTCCGGACATCACGTTTTACTTCCGGGTGCCGCTGGAGACATCCTTGAACCGCATCCTCGAAGGGCGCCCGGCGTTGAAGTATCACGAGGCCGGGCTGGACATGGGCTGGAGCACCGACCCGTACGAAAGCTTCCGCATCTTCCAGGGCAAGGTCTTCGCCGAATACGAATCGATGCGGGAGAAATTTGGTTTCACTGCGATCGACGCCAGTGAGGAGATTCACATCCAGCAGGGCAAGGTGCGCAACCTCATCCGCGAAAAAATCGACCTGCCCGCGTACCGCCGCCGCCCATGCCATTAAAGGCCAATCCATTCTTTGGCCGGCGCCTGCCGGAAGTGCGCGAGCCGAACTTTGCCGGCAAACTCTTCGCGATCGAAGGCGCGGACGGCTCGGGGCGCTCCACGCAGATCGGCATGCTCAGCCAGTGGCTGGAGGCCAATGGCTATGCCGTACGACACATGGGACTGCGCCGCTCGAATCTGGTGAGCGAGGAGCTCGAGGAAGCGAAGCAGGGGAACGTGCTCACGCACACGACCATGTCGCTCTTCTACGCGACGGACTTTTTCGATCAGCTCGTCCACGAGATCATTCCCGCGTTGCGTGCCGGGCTCATCGTGCTGGCGGATCGCTATATCTATACGCTCATGGCGCGCGATCTCGTGCGCGGCGCGGACCGCGCGTGGACGCGCAATATGTACAGCCCGGCGCTGGTGCCGGATGCGGTGTTCTATTTTCGGGTGAGCGCGGCGCAACTCGTGGAGCGTAATTTCCAAAAGAACAGTACGCTGGATTACTGGGAAAGCGGGATGGACCTCGGGTTGTCGCGCGACATGTTTTCCAGCTTCGTGAAGTTTCAGCGGATGCTGCAAAACGAATTCCAGAAGATGCAGAAGGAGTACGAATTTGAGGTCATCAACGGCAATTCGCGCGTGGAGACGATCCAGCGGGAACTGCGGAAGAAGATCGGCGGGTTGTTAGGGATCGGCGCGGCGGAGATAAAACAGGATATCGTCGCGCCGCCGATGAGGCCCACGGTTTAGCGCCGAGGACGCAATGTTGGGTTGGGCCCTTCGCAGTCTCCCGTGACTTCTCCACTTTCCCTCCTCATCTTCGATTGCGACGGCGTCCTCGTGGACAGCGAGGAGATCGGGATCGGTGTGCTGCTGGACGTTGCGAAAGAGCACGGACCGCTGGCCATGGAGCTTTCCGAAGCGATGCAATTGTTTCGCGGGCGCAAGATGGCGGAGTGCGCGGACATTCTGGCCGAGCGGCTGGGGCGGCCGCTGCCCGAGAATTTCATCCCCGAGGTGCGCGTGCGAACCGCGGAAGCATTTCGCCGCGACTTGAAAGCGATTCCCGGTATTCACGAGGCGTTGCGCGAGATTACGATCCCGGTGTGCGTGGCCTCGAACGGTCCGCGGGAGAAGATTGAGCTCTCCCTGTCCGTCACCGGATTGCTGCCGCGTTTCGAAGGGCGGATCTTTAGCTCGTACGAGGTCGGGAGTTGGAAGCCGGATCCGGGCTTGTATCTCCACGCGGCGGCGGCGATGGGAGTCGCACCAGCGGATTGCGCGGTGGTGGAAGATAGCGTGTTAGGTACGCGCGCGGGAGTGGCGGCGGGAATGCGGGTGTTTGCGTACACACCGGAGGGATCCACCGCGAAAATCGACTTACCCGGAGTGACATGCTTTGCGCAGATGCCCGCTTTGCCAGAGCTTTTGCATTCGACCTGAATTTTACCCGCGAATCACTCAAATGACACGAATGGGCAAGGATTCCATTCGTGTGATCCGTGTGATGCGCGGACCCATTTCACAGTCTCTCAATAGACCAGGTGCTCCCGCTGCACTTTGCCGCGGAAGATCCAGTAGATGCTGAAGGTGTAGGCGATGACGATCGGCACGCCGATGAGCGCGATGATGAGCATGTTGCCGAGTGTGCCGGTGGACGAGGAAGCGTTGTAGGCGGTGAGCGAAAGCTCGGGCGTGGGATTGCTGTAGAGCAGGTTCGGCCACAGGCCCGCGCCGCACAGGCCCATGAGGGCGATCATCGCCGCGCATGAGCTGAGGAAGGCCTCGAAGTCGCGCTTCAGACTGACCGCGCGCGGGATGTTGGCGATGGCCAGCATGTTCGCCCCGGCGACGATGAAGAAGACCGGGTGTTGCTTGATCGTGCCGGTCATGTGCGGGCAATAGAGCAGCGTCGCCTGGCTGGTCGCGGCGTAGAGCATGATGAAGGTAATGATGCACGGATTGATCCAGCGCCGGATGCGCGTGTGGAAATGGCCATCGGTTTTCATCAGCGCGTAGAGCGCGCCATGCATGGCGAAGAGCGCCACGGTGGTCATGCCGAGCAGGAGCGCATACGGGTGCAACAGGCTGAGGAAGGTGCCGGCGAATTCGCCATCCTTGTCCAGTGGAATGCCCCACACGATGTTACCCATGGCCACGCCGATGATGAATGACGAGAGCACGCTGCCCGCGCAGAAACCGATGTCCCACATCTGCCGCCACCAGCGCCACGGTTTCTTGCTGCGAAACTCGATGGCGACGGCGCGAAAGATGAGCCCGGCGAGGAGGAGCATGAACGCGAGATAAAAGCCGGAGAAGGCCGTAGCGTAGACGGGCGGAAAGGCGGCGAAGAGGGCGCCGCCGCCGGTGACGAGCCATACTTCGTTGCCGTCCCACACGGGGCCGATGGCATTCATGAGGATGCGGCGGTCCTCATCCTTTTTCGCGAAGAGATGGAGGGCACCGACGCCGAGATCGAAGCCGTCGAGCATCGCGTAGCCGGTGAACAGCACGCCGACGAGGAGGAACCAGATGAGGTGGAGATCGAGGTGGCTCATGAGTCTGACCGGCTGGAACGCGAGGGGAAGGGAACCGCGGAGACGCGGAGGCGCGGAGAGGGAGGAGGAGAGACAATCAGACGGTGCGGTCTCCTCGTCTCACCGTCCGATTGTCTCATTGTCTTTTCCTCCCTCTGCGTCTCGGCGCCTCGGCGGTTCAATTTCATGGTCTTCATCATCCGGCCCGGGATTCGTCGGATTGCTCGATGGTGGCGAGGCTGCGGGTCACGCCGTGGGCGGCGGCATGACGCTTGTGGCCGGCGAGTTTGCCGCTGGGGACGAGGTCGGCGTCGTCGGGGCCGTGCTGGATCTTTTCATTCATCAGGAAGATGAAGACGGCGAAGAGCAGGGCGTAGATAAGGGTGAACATGATGAGCGAAATGAGCACCGTTTCCGCGCGGACGACGCGGGAGAGGCCCACCGGGGTGCGGAGCAGGCCGTAGACGATCCACGGCTGGCGACCGACCTCGGCGGACCACCAGCCGAATTGGTTGGCGAGCTGCGGGCCGAGCACGCTGAAGACGAGCAATTGCAACAGCCAGCGCTGGCGGAAGAAACGCTTCTTCCAGATGAGCCACATGCTGAACGCGGCGAGCCCGATCATGGCCATGCCGATGCCGACCATGGCGTGATAGGTCTGGAAGACGAAGCCGACGGGTGGGCGATCCTCGGGCTGGAATTCGCGCAGGCCGGTGACGGGCGTGTTGAAATCGTTGTGCACGAGGAAAGTGAGCATGCGCGGCAGGCCGATGCCGAAGCGGACGCGTTCCTGTTGTTGATCGACCCAACCGAAGAGCCAGAGCGTGGCAGGTTCGGTGGCATAATGGCCCTCGAAAGCGGCAAGTTTCGCGGGCTGATTTTTCGCCACGCCGTGCGCGCTGAGATGGCCGGTGGCCACTTGCAGGAGCGAGGCAATCAACGCCGCGATGAGGCCCACGCGCATGGAGCGCTGGGCAAATTGCACATGGCGGCGGCGCAACAAATACCAGGCGCTCACGCTCACCACCAGCCAGGCGCCGGCCTGCCAGGCACCGCACAGCGTGTGGCTGAGCCGCTCCATGGACGAGGGGTTGAAGACCATCGCCCAGAAATCGATGATCTCCGCGCGGGCGTGCAGGCCTTCGCCCACGATGTGGTAGCCGGCGGGTGTCTGCTGCCAGGAATTGGCGACCACGATCCACACCGCGGAGAAATGCGCGCCAAGGCAGACCATGCAGGTGGCGAAGAAATGCATCCTCGGCCCGACTTTGTTCCAGCCGAAGAGCAAGACGGCGAGGAATCCCGACTCGAGGAAAAAGGCGAAGATGCCTTCGGCCGCGAGGGCAGAGCCGAAGACATCGCCGACGAAGCGCGAGTAACTGGCCCAATTCGTCCCGAACTCGAATTCCATGACGATGCCGGTGGCCACGCCGATGGCGAAGGTGAGCGCGAAGATGCGCGTCCAGAAGCGGGCCATCTGATGGAAGAGCGGATTGCCAGTGCGAAGCCAAGCGGCCTCCACGGCGACGAGGATCACGCCGAGTCCAATGCTCAGAGGCGGATAGATGTAATGAAATGCGATGGTGAACGCGAACTGCAGTCGCGACAGCAAAAGAACGTCCATTTAGAACGCCCTCCTGAAGTCCCTGCAGTGCACCTTCACCAACCCTGCGGCCCTACGCATGGGCGGGTAGCTTAGAGAGCGCACGCGGAAAGGGCAATGGGCAAAACGAAAGGCAGAACACCCAACATCGAACATCCAACGCCCAACATCCAATGAGGGGTCTTTCGCGATAGCGTGGCGCCCAATAGCAAAGAGCGCTTCGAACTATCCCATTGGATGTTGGATGTTCGATGTTGGGTGTTGGATGTTCTGCCTTTGCAATCGGATGTTCTGCTGTGAGACGACCACCCGTGGCGTATCCTGCGAAATGGTGGCAGAATTTAAGCCACTGCCATGCGCCACTATCAATGTTCCTGCGGTAACATCCTGTTTTTCGATAATTCCGCCTGCACGCAATGCGGGACGCAGGTGGGCTATGATTCGGCCCATGACCAGATGGTGACGCTGACGGACGATTCCACTTTTCAACGGTGTACAAATGGAACCCAGCATGGCATTTGCAATTGGGTGGTCCCGCGCGGCAAACTGGAGTTGCTCTGCCCGTCGTGCTTGTTGAACCGGACGATTCCCGAGCTGGCCGTCCCGGGCAACCTGGACGCGTGGCACAAGATCGAGATCGCGAAGCGGCGCATTCTCTACACCATGGGGCGGCTCGGGCTCACGCCGGTGAGCAAACGCGAGGATGCGGTCAATGGGCTGGCCTTTGATTTTCTGCGACCCACGCCCGGGGGAACGGTGCTGACGGGGCACGAGGATGGGTTGATCACCTTGAATGTGGATGAGGCGGAAGACCTCGAGCGTGAGAAGCGCAAGGAGGCGCTGGGGGAATCGTACCGCACGCTGATCGGGCATTTTCGGCACGAGATTGCGCATTACTATTGGGACCGTTTCTTTGCCAATCATCCGGATGATGAGCCGAACCTCGTGGCGTTCCGCGAGGTCTTCGGCGACGAGCGGGAGGATTACAACGCGGCGCTCCAGCGGCATTACACCCAAGGGCCGGTGGCCGCGGCGCCCGGAACATTCATCACCACCTATGCGTCCGTGCATCCATGGGAGGACTGGGCGGAGACCTGGGCGCATTACATGCACATGATCGACGGCACGGAGACCGCGCGGAGCTTTGGCTTGGACGGGGATGTCGTGCCGATTCCCTTCACGCCGTTTCCGACGGAAGCGGTGACATTGCCCAACCAGCTCGCGTGGCCGGAGGGAGAGAAGGAAGAATTTCTTACGCTGCTACGCGATTGGGCCAAGCTCTCGCCGGCGATCAACGAGATTGTCGCCAGCCTGGGGCACCCGGCGTTTTATCCCTTCGTGTTTTCGGATTCCATCATCCGGAAGTTTTTCTTCGTGCACCACATGGTGAAATTCCATGGCGGCAGTTCGACCGAAGCTACGCAGCCGCCGGTGAATGCGGCACCGGAGCCGGTGACGGCGTGAGCGGCGCGGCGTCCAGATTTTCCGGAGCGAGATCCTAGACGAAGTCCTGTACTGGACCGGCGTTCTGCTGGCGCAACTTCTTGCGCACATCCGCGCCGTCGAGTTTCGCCGGGCTGGTGCCGCCTTGCACCGCGAGCACTGCGGCCACGGCGGCGGCTTCGCCCAGCGCCATCGCGGTGACGGTCACGCGCGTGGAGCTTTGCGCGAGGCGGGTGGTCGAGTGGCAACGGCCGGCCACGAGCAGGTTGTCGACGTTCTTCGGCACGAGCGAACGGTAGGGGATATCGTAGGGCGCGGGCTGCTGCTTCGGCACGGCGTTCGCGCCGCCGGTGGTGATTTTGTTGGGATGGACGTCGAGGTACCAACACCCCGTGGCGATGGCGTCGTCGAAGGACTTCGTCGCCATGATCTCGTCTTCCGCGAGGATGTGCTGGCCCACGATGCGCCGCGTTTCGCGCACACCGATGAAGGGGCCGCTGGTGATGAAATACGAATCTTCAAAGCCCGGCACATCCTTCTTCCAGGCCGCGAACATTGCCCAGGCATCGGAGCGGCCCTGCATCTCGGCACGGGTGAGTTCGACGGGATCGCTCGCGTCGCCCGGCACGCGCACGCCGTGCACATAGATTTCGTCATCGGCGAACATGAACATGACGCCGGGCCCGTAATACATCGGCAGTTCGCCGCGCTCGTGCGCCTTCTCCAGCGCGATACGGCAATTCTTCGAGAGATCGGGGGCCTTTTTCACATTGCCGATGCGGAAGTGCAGCGTCAGCGGCTGCAGCTCGGCGCCTTTGTCGGTCGGCGCGCCGGCCCAGGCGGCGACGTCGGCATCGCCCGTGCAATCGATCACCTGCCTGGCGCGAATGCGCGTGAGGCCCGCCTTGTTGGCCACCAACACGGCGGCGATGCGCTGGGCATCCATTTCCACGCCGCAGACCGAGGAATGATACAACACCCGCAGCTTTTCCTTCTCTGCGATGAGCAGTTTGTCCGCGAGCACCTTGAACGCTTCCACGTTGCGGATGGTGGGATTGTGCGTCTTCAAATGCGTGGCATTCGCCTCGCACACGCCGGATTTGGAGAGCAGCTCGAGCCCGACCCCGCGCACCACGACGCGGCCGTCCTTGATGTCCGCGATACCATCGAAATACGGGAGCCCCACGGCGGTAATGATGCCGCCGGAAAAGCCGGCGCGCTCGACGAGCATGGTCCGCGCTCCATTGCGCGCCGCGGAAAGGGCGGCCGCGAGCCCGGCGCAGCCACCACCGCACACCAGCACGTCCGTATCGATCGAGGGCCAATCCGGGCGCGCCTCGGCAGCGGCGGCCTGGCGGGGAATCACAGCAGCGCCAGCGACGAGTCCGGCGGTTTGCAAAAAAGTGCGGCGGCTGGGAGTAGGCATGGCGAAAGGGGGACGCTGGGGACTACCCGCAAGCTGCCGGAAAATTGGCCGGAAGAAAGCCGCGTGTTATTCGCGCGCTTTCGTATCGAGCAGCAGCGTTACCGGCCCGTCGTTGACCAGTGCCACCTGCATCATCTCGCCGAAGCGGCCCGTGGCTATCGGGCGGCCCAGCGCTGCGGTGAGCTGTGCGATCATCGCTTCGTAGAGCGGGATGGCCACTGGCGGCTTCGCCGCGCGATGCCAGCTCGGCCGGGCGCCCTTTTTCGTGCTCGCGAAAAGCGTGAACTGGCTGACGAGCAGGAGGCCGCCGCCGCTCTCCAGCACGCTGCGATTCATCGCTCCCGTCTCATCCACGAAAAGGCGCAAGTTGACCATTTTGGCGGCCAGCCACGCGCTGTCTTCCGTCGTGTCTGCTTCCTCGATGCCGAGCAAAACCACCAGCCCGGCCTCGATCCGGCCCGCGACTTCGCCTTCGATGGTCACGGAGGCGGAACTGACTCTCTGGATGACGGCGCGCATGGGCGGGCAATTAAACAATTCGCCCGGCAGCGTCACGCCGGGAATTGCGGCTTGACGACAAACGGAACTTTTCCTAGCGATGCCATCGGCAAGCGTGGCTTATTCCGCCACGTGGCCCTTCGCCAACCTATTACACCCAACTCAACCCTCCAAGGTAACCAAATGAAGAAACTGCTCAGCATCGTCGCGCTCACCGCGCTCGTCATCGGCCTGCCATCAGGCTCATTCGCCGCGGAAAAGAAAGCCAAACCGGCCGCGACTCCCGCCGCCACGCCCGCCCCGGTCGCGACTCCCGCGCCCATCAAGCCAATCCCGCTCTACGCGGAGGTTACCACCATCGACGCCGCCGGAAAATCGTTCACGCACAAGAACAAGGACGGCAAGGAAGTGAAGTTCACGCTGACCGCTACGACCGAGGTCAAAAACGGCAAGGCCGACGCGAAGTTCGAGGACATCAAGGTGGGCGACTGGGTGAGCGGCCTGCGCCTCAAGAAGAGCGACACCGAGTATGAGGTTGTGAAAATCACCAAGTTTGGCCCCAAGACCGAGAAGAAGCCGGACGCCGCGGGCAAGCCGGCCGCCGCTACGCCAGCCGCCCCGGGCAAGCCGACCGAAAAGAAGGCCAACTAAAACCGGCCGACCAAAGTAAAACTCCTTCACCGGCACCCAGGCAACTGGGTGCCGGTTTTCTTTGGTTAAAGAACGGTATGCTAATTTTTTAGCACATTTTTCTTGGCAGGCCGGAATCACATGCTAAAAATTTAGCATGCCCGACCAATCCAGCCACCATCTCAGCCGGCGCGAGCGGCAGATCATGGACATCATTTTCGCCCGCGGGGAAGCGGCCGCCGCCGAAGTCCACGCCGCGTTGCCCGACGCTCCCAGCTATTCCGCCGTGCGCGCCCTGTTACGCATCCTCGAGGAGAAAGGCCACCTCAAGCATCGCGAAGACGGCGCCCGCTACATTTTCCTGCCCACCGAAGCGCGCGGCAAAGCCAGCCGCTCCGCACTGCAGCGCGTCGTGCGGACCTTCTTTGACGGCTCCCTTTCCAGCGCCGTGGCCGCTCTGGTCGACGCCGAAGGGGGCAAGCTTTCGGCCGAGGAACTGAAGCGCCTCGAAGCCATCGTCGCCGCCGCCAAAAAGAAAACCCGGCAATTCCCATGAACCACGAGCTCCTCCTCCCAGCATTGCTCGAGTTACTCGCCAAAAGCGCGCTGCTCCTGCTCGGCGCCGCCGCCCTCGCCGCCGCCAGTCGGCGCCTCTCGGCCGCGCAACAGCATGCCCTCTGGCTCGCAGTCTTCGCCGCGCTGCTCATTTTACCGGCGACGAAACTCATCGCCCCGCGCTGGCATTTGCCGGGCTCGCCTGCCGCGCCGGTCGTTACCGTTCTGCCGGCCCTGTCGGGAATCGTCATCGCCCCGGCCCCGGCGACGTTCACCCCGACGGTTCCGCCGCCGAAAACTTTCCACCTCCCGGATCCGCTGCATCTGATCATCGCCGCCTGGCTGGCTGGTACCGCCGCCATCATCGGTTATCGGTTACTGGGCAGTCTGCAGATCGCGTGGCTGAGACGCCGCAGCGCGCCCAGCGAAAGCGCGTCGCTCGCGGCCTTGGCCCGGCAGGCCGCAGCCGAGATGCATTTGCGCACGCCGTGCCCGATCCGCCTGGCGGAAGCGGTGCGCGTGCCCTGCACATGGGGCCTGTGGCGGCCGATCGTCCTGCTGCCCGTGGTCGCGGAAAACGAGTGGCCGGAGGCGCGTTTGCTCGCTGCCTTGCGCCACGAATTCGCCCACGTGGCCCGGCGCGATTACCTCGCCCGCTGGATGGCGTTGCTCACCTGTGCCATTTATTGGCCGAACCCACTCGTGTGGATCGCCGCCCGCCGCCTGCGAATGGCCCAGGAACAGGCCTGCGATGACCTCGTCCTGCGCGCCGGGACGCCGCCGGCCGATTACGCCGCGTTGCTCGTGGAAGCCGCGCGCGCTTCCCTCGGCGCACCGTTGGGATTGCGCGCTGCCGTCGCCATGGCGCGCCCCTCCACGCTCGAGGGCCGTGTCCTCGCCATCGTCGATGAAACACGCAACCGCCGCCCGGCGGGCCGCGCACTCAGCCTGGCCGGAGCGCTCACCATGGCCGTGGTCATCGGAGCCAGCGCGCTCGCCCAGATCGCGCCGGAAAAAAGCCCATCCGACACCAGCAAGGCCGCCCAGCCGAAAGATCAGATCCTGATCCTTTCCGAGTTCATTGAACTGCCAAAAGGAGAGTTCCCCGGCATTCCCTCCATTGACGGCGCGCCGCTGGCGGGAGTGCTGACCGAAGCCCAAGCCGCGGAAACATTCCGCAAGTTGGACGCGCAAAAAGGGGTGGAAGTTCTCTCGTCGCCCCAATTGACCACTGTCCCCGGCCAACGGAGCATGATCGAGGTCGGCGACGATTACGACCTGCCGCCGGGGTCACAACCACCGAAGAAGTTCGTCGGCTCGACCGTGGAAGTGGACGCGGCCATGACGGGCAATACCATCGACCTGGACCTCGTCCTCCGACACGTGGCGCTCAAGGAAGAGTCCGCCACCGGGAAGCCGGCGTTTGATGAAAAAAGGGTCCGATTCGCGGTGACCATTTTCGACCGCTCGACCGTGGTCGCGGCGCTCGGGCGGTCCGGGAAGGAAGGCCGGGAACTCTATGTCCTCCTGAAAGCCAGCAAGATCACGCCGCCCCATGCTGCCGCGACCACCGACCTGAGCGGGATCACCGTAGCCGGGACCAGCCCATCCCCGGCACCGGCGCCCACCCAGGCACACGACAAGCCCGAAGACCTCTTTGTGAGCGGGTTCATGGCCAAGGTGAACAGCGAAAAGCTGGAAGCAGCCGGCAATTATCAAGAAGCACTCGCCAAAATTCAGTCCCTCGCCAGGATGCTCGACGAGATCTCAGCCAACAATCCGACATGGCAGCCGCAAATCGTCGCCTATCGGAAAAAGCGCACCGAGGAAGCCATCGAGCGCCTGCAGTCAAAAGTGGTGGTCCAGACTCCGGGGATTGATGGGCTTACGCCGGTGGTGGATCGTCCGTCACCGGCCGCACTGGCGCCAGTCGAAAGCGCGGTCCGCCAGAAGGCCTTGAGCATCATCCTGCCCAAGGTGGAGTTCCGTGAAGCGACCCTCGCCGAAGCGGTGGACTTTGTCAGCAAGCGGGCTCGCGAACACGATCCGGAAGGCACCGGCATCAAAATCCTGGTCATGTTGGGCAACGCCCCAAAGAGCGCGACCGGCGCGAATCCAGAGGACGCGAGAATCACCCTTTCCTTGACCAACGTCCCGCTCTTTGAAGCCCTGCAGTACCTCGCGGGGCTCGCCGGCCTGCAACCCGTCTACACGAAAGATGCGGTGGTGCTCAAACCGATGAACGCCGCCGGCAGTCCACCCCCACCGATCCCAGGCCTGGCCGGTCCCATCCCCGCCGCCGAAAACACCAAGGTCCTCATTACCAGGGAGTGGAAAGTTTTACCCGACTTGTTGCCGAAAGGTCAGACGGCGAAGGCCTGGCTGACGGGCAACGGCATCGTTTTCATTGGCAATGCTTCGGCGGTCTTGGTGCCCAGAACGAACCGGTTGATCGTGCGGAACACCCAGGATGAGTTGGACCTGATCGACACCCTGCTCTCGCAGAATCGCGCCCAGAATCCCACCGCCAACAAAGCCGAAGGGATACCAGTCCCCGCGCCTGGCCCGGCCCCCATCCACGTAACCGCGGAAAGCGCCGCGCTGAAGAAAGCCGAGAAAATCATCATTCCGAGGATCGAGTTTCGCGAAGCCACCCTCGCCGAGGCGCTCGATCTCCTCCGTGCCAAGGCCAGGGCGGCCGACCCGGATGGAAAGGGCGTAAACGTGCTCGTCAAAGCGGAGGTCAATGCCGACTTAAGAATCACGTTGTCGTTGACCAATGTCCCCCTCATCGAGGGCGTGCGTTATGTCGCTGGCCTGGCCAACCTCGAACTGCGCGTCGAGCCCTATGGGCTGGTGCTGGTGCAGGCGGGCGAGCCGACCCCGCCCGCGACTTCTGGCGTGGCTCCCATCGTGGCACCGGCGGAAAGCGCGGCGCTGAAGAAAGCAGAGAGAATCATCTTCCCGAAAATCGAGATGCGGGAGGCCCCTCTGGCCGAGATGCTGGATTACCTCCGGACCAAGGCCACTGAGCTCGACCCGGATAAAACCGGCGTCAACATCGTCCTCCAGCCCGGTACGGAGTCGGACGCGAGGATCACCGTTTCCCTGGTCAATATTCCGCTCATCGAAGCCCTGCGCTACACCGCCAGCCTCGCGGGCCTCGAGGTGCGCGCCGAGCCCAACGCCCTCATCCTCGCTCCACCGGCCAAAGCCGCCGCCGCCGCAAACCCGACGATCATTGCCTCGGGGGGAATCCTCACGCTCAATCAGCCATCCGGCCCCGCCGCCCTAGCTGGGACCGCCACCACCGCGTCATCCGCAAAGCCAGATACCGCCGCCGATGACCTGGCCAAATTGCCGGTCAATATAAAATCAGACATTGGGAGCGGGAGCATGCAAAATGGCATCGCCACCTTCGACGGGCATGCGCGCTTCAGTTGCGGCCCATACTCCGCTACGGCCACGAGCATCCGGTACGACGCTGCGCATCACACCGTGTACTTGACCGGCAAAGTCGAACTCGAGACCGGCACCAACACCCTCACTGGAGAGGACGTGGAAATACTTTTGGACGGCGCGGGAAAGGTCACGGCGCACGGTCCGCACAAGATAACCGTTCACTCCCCACCCGCGCCGGCACCAGTCCCCACGACCGGGCAAGTCGCGATCACCCTGTCGCCTCAGAAAGCCTTCGCAAATGGCGACGGCATCGAAATCCGCGAAGTTAGCGGGAGTTCGGCGACGTTCCAGGTCGGCGGAACTTACCATGTGCGTGGCGTCTGCCGGCAGAACACCATCCAGAACGCTTCGCTCTATATTGGCATTACCGCCGAAGGCGACGGCGAAGCCATCAAGCCCGCCGCAGGCACATCGCTCTCCAAAATGGCCCCGAAAGGAAACACCGAGTTCGACTTCTCCTTCACCCCCCTCCGTCCCGGCAAGGTCCATGTCACCCTCTACGACGTGGACAACTACAACCCGCAAGACAATGCCAGCGCCGGCCTCTATCTGGGCGAAGTGGCCCCTTAAAGGCGGGCACGTGCCTTCCTCTCGTTCTGACGAAAGGTAACCAGCACCGCTAACAAACTTACCCGTTGCGGATTGGCCCGGGAGAAAGATACTGCTCCCCCATGCCGCCGAACGCGCCTTCCGCTCCCCAGCCCATTGCCTTCACCCTTCCGCGTGCAGTTCCGCAGCAGAAAATCCGGCCTCCGAAGAAGAACATCCCGCAGACGCCCATCCAGCGCCAATACATCCTCGAGCAGGTGCGCGCCTATGTCGCCGAGCACAAGCCCGTGCCCCCCTTGCCCGCGGATGATCTCAAGGTCCATGCCGACAAACTCGTCGCGCAATTCCAGTGCGATCCCATATACCGCGACTACATCGGCGTCCTGCTGAACAACGAGATGTGGCGCGAGCAACTTGCC